>JADFYW010000089.1 GCA_015232855.1 Fibrobacteria bacterium | reverse complement strand
CCCCCACCCCACCCCCCCCCCCTCCCCCCCCCCCCCACCCCCCCCACCCCCCCCTCCTCTTCCCCTCCCCTCCTTCCTCCTCCCTCCTTCTCTTTTCTTCTCGCTCCTTCCCTTCCTTTTTTCTTCTTTCTTTTTTTTCTTCTGAAGATCTTTCTGAAATTTCTGATATTGAAAATTTGATCGTGCCATGTATTATCCTTAAATAGTCAAAACTGTTGCCGACATTAACCAGGTAAAAAAAAAATTCCAGATAAGCCTAGGCCTACCTGGAAATAAAATGTTTTAAAATTTTTAAAAAAACAGAATCAATTATGACTGCAAAGTGACATGTTCGGCACAAGGGCCTTTTTGAGATTGTCCTACCTCATAACTAACTGAATCATTTTCGCGAATTACTCCGCCCTCTATCGAATTTGCGTGAACAAATAAATCATTTCCACCTTCGTCAGGTGCAATGAAACCGAATCCTTTTTGGTCGTTAAACCATTTTACTTTTCCTGTTGGCATTATACTTTTTCCATTGGTTAAAATTAGAATGCTAATGTAATCTTTTTACAAGCAGTTTCGGGAAAAATAGATGAATATTTATTAATTAATTTCACCTTTTGCGTTAATTGTGTTAAAAAAACGGCATTTAATACAATTTGTGGTAAAAAAGTTTATGTTCTCAGAGAATAGTTATGAATTTTTCTTATTAATTGTGCCTTGCATAACTCCTAAAATGATAAAAGTCCATTGGTATCCCTTATTTTATTAGCAATTGGCGAACATAAGTCACGCCGGCTGTTTTTATAATCAGGAAATATCTCCCTGGTTTTATAATTGAAACATCAAAACAAAACTGTTCTCCTGATTCAACTATTTGCTTTTTGAGGGTCTTTCCCTGATAGTCCACAATAGTAAGAGTGCTATACTCTTTTGATGTATTCATAAACACAAGCTGATCATTTGTAATAAGGAGCCCTTGTTTTATAACACTGGTTTTAACCTTGTCTTTCTTAACCGGAATGGTCGAAAAACTACAAAGCAAAGGGTCGTGAATTGTCGCACGTTCGTCGTACTGAATTGAAGACGGGTCCATACAGCCTACCACTTCATCCCGCAGGCTGTCCTCCATGGCCATGAATGCAGAATCCGGTTTTATTATTTCAACCGGTGTGAGCCGGGGTACGCCTGAGCGTTCCCAGCGTCGCTGTGCATCAAAACCCAGACTGTCCTCTTCCAGTGCAAGGAGGCTGACAGACCCGTCTATAAAACCATACCGGGCACCCAAATAATTTTCTTCGGTATCTGATAAGGGGGAGCCAGATGAGGCCCATACAACAGTAATAGCCGTATCCAGTGGCCGTTTTATTTCCTCGATTTCCTGGTGTACTTCCGAAAGCAGATTTCCAGTAACCGTATCAAAGATTTTCCAGGTGATATTTTTCTTCCATTCGCTCTCAGATTTTCCGTGGAACTCCAGAGCATCACAACCTTTTAAATCTGAAAAGCAATTTATTTCCACGGAGTAATTCCTGGTTTTACTGCTGAGCTGAACAAGTACATTTCCTCCAATACTATTTCTTAAACCATTATTAATGAATGTATCGGGTATCTTTGCATACAAATTGATATAGTTTCCACGAAATTGACCTGACGTGAAGGTGGTATAAGCTGCCAGAGTATGAATAGGAACTCGCTCTGATATAATTATTTCTTCTTTAGGGGAACCAAGCACCACAAAAGGAAGGTCAACGTCAAATCGCATGTTGTTTGCTTTTAGGCGATATTTTCTGCTTGAGTCATCACCTACTAAAATAAGCATAATGTTATCGGCTGTTTCTTTAAGATTTGTTCCAAACACAGGTTTGAGTCTGGTCTCTATTCCATTTTCCCCATTGACGCAGGGTACATGGTAGCGGAGACGGATTTTCCGGGAATTCCCAAGTTGGACAGGGTAAATTTTAACACGATAGCGATTGTCACCCAAAAATTCAATGAGGGCCGGGTCTTTGGGTCTTGGTGGTGGGGTAATATTCCTGTCTACAACCTCTTCATATTCTTTATTTGCTAGAGCTTTTGGCTTTAGTTTTGCCTTTAAAATTACTTCCCCATTCCAAAGGAGCATACCGACAATGGAGGAGTTCTCTGATAAACTAAATTCACCATAAAGCTCCAAACTGTTTGGATCTCCTGTGTTGGTAATGGTGCCCATGGTCTTGATAACAGCTTCTTCTTCCACATCAAGATAGTCGGGAAAAACGGTAACGGTAATAATATTTTCTTCAAGACGTGCGCTGCCTCTACTCATGTTTCCATGTGTGGTCTGCCACTGGATTTCTGCTTGTATAATTACAGGTAGAAAAAAAATGAAGATAGTGGATAAGGCTGTATTTTTCATGGTTTACTCCTAATGTTTCTTTTACACTGCTTTAATAAGCAAGGAGTATACCAGATGTTAATTTGGGCGAAAAGCAGGAATTGACCAAAGATTTGTCCCAATCATGAGATAAGGGTATCCTGAATTCGCGACAAGAACGGTTCATTATAGGAATTAAAGAAATCGTATGTTTGTTTTTTGGCTAACCTGCAAAAAGCCTAAATAATGAAAACAATCAGGTTATTATGTAAATTATTTCCTCTTTAAACCTGAAAAACCGATATGAATAGCCTTGATATTAAGCCTTGTTTGCCACTTAACGCAAATGAATATGTAAAGTTTTTTAATGCTGTTCACAAAAAAAACTCTAATTATCGAGACAATTTCAGTTCTATTATCAAAGATTTCCTAACAGGGAAGATTGCTTTTTGTCAAAACAATCGACTTTTCCCGTTTTTTGTTTACAATGGGTACCGTCCCCTGGCCGTATGCATCTTCATTATCGCGAAAAAAATGCCAGATATTTTGCAAATGGCATTTTTTGCTGCAGAGGAAGAGGCGCATGAAGCAGTTGATTTGCTGATGCAGAAAGCCCGGGAACTCTGTAGTGAAAATAACATTCAAAAAATTGTAGTTGGTCTTAACGGCAGTCTTAGTTATGGAGTAGGGTTACTTGCTAATAATTATGAGAAACGACCCGGTTTTGGTAAAATCTGTTCACCTGCTTATTATTTTGATTTCTTTACCAAATATTCGCCAGAAACCCAGTCTATGACTTCCATCAGGCAAAAGCTTGATGACCCGGTGTTATTGCGCTTTATGGATAACCCTAAAAGTCGGCACAATATCATCCGTTGCAGAAAGGCCCGGTTCAATAATCTGAGAGAAGAAATAAGAACTTATGTGGAACTCAGTAATCAAAGCTTTATGTCACACCCTTTTTATTATGAACGGGACATCCAGGAAAACTATGAACTCTTTGCTCCTTTTAAAACGTTGCTTAAAGAAGAAAACCTCATTTTCGCAGAAGACAATGGTAAGCCCGTGGGCTTTCTTTTATGGTACCCTGATTACAACGAACTGATAGCGCCGGGTAAAGGAGTTGGGTTCTCTACCTTTTTCAAATACAAAATCCTTAAACGCCCCATCAAAACTTTTATGTATGTGGAGATGGCAATACTGCCTGATTATCAAGGGAGCCGGGTACTGATGAGCCTCATGAAAAAATGCTTTTCCTATGTAAGAAATGATTTTACCTGGGGGGAGACCAGTTGGGTGTTTGATTCCAATAAAGTATCATTACAGGTTTCAAAAAAATGGACGCCGGTAAATTCTACCCAATATAAAGTTTTACTCATTGATGCAAACAATGTCAGATAATAGCGATCTACAGATCTATGCGCAGGCAAAAGATTTGCCGGAGACCTGGGACCTGACAACGGGGGCAAATTTTTTTCTTCACCAGGGAAGTTTATCTGTTATTGAACAGAGTAACCCCTGTAAACAACGTTATCTCTTTATTAACAGTGACAATACTGCCGCTATCGTGTCTTATGTGCATAAACTGGATATATTCACCTACAGCAGCCTGTCATTTAAAATGGATATCACCATTACCGGTGTCCCCTGTTCTGTTTCCGACCCCGGGCTTTCGACTACGGATGATTCCCGTGTCTTTACCTTTTTGAAAAAACAAAAAGGTGCTCAGCTTATTCTTAATGTAAATGAAAAGCTGGAACTTGACGGGTTTATTCGCGGCACCACACTTCCTGCCTGCGAAATAGACATACACTGGACTTCTTTTGAAGCGTATCTTGCTGCCTTGCGGAGCCACTATCGTTACCGGTTTAAAAAGGCCCGCAAAAAATTTAAAGATGTTGAAGTTATGCATCTTTCCAGCCCGGCTGAGTTTGACGAAAACCTGCACCAGCTCTATCTCAATGTCTTTCAAAAATCAAAAGCCAAACTCGAACAATTGTCTCTTGATTTTTTTCAAAAGTTTCCGGCTCAGATCACCGTTTTCAAAAAAGAAAAGAAGCCATTGGGCTTTGTACAGTATATTATCCACGATTCTCAGTGCATATTTATGTTTGGCGGCATGGACTACGTACAAAACAAAAAACACGACACTTATCTCAATATGTTACTCTATCTGGTAGAAGTTGCTATTAATAATGGATGTACCTCAATAAACCTAGGGCAAACTGCAGAAGGTGTGAAACAGAAATTAGGCTGTACTCTGAGACCCAAATACATGTATGTGCGACATTCGAATCCCATAATACATACCTTATTCAAGCTGTTTATTGGAATGTTAAGTTATAAAGTTCCCTCTGAAGTTTATAAGGTGTTTAACACCCCTGGCGGTCAGGCATGAATATATTACTTGTCCGTCCCGCAGTTCCTGGCTGGTTTAACCGGTTTAATCCGGTTTGTACCGAGCCTCTTGAGCTAGAATACCTTTCTGCCACAGCTAAAGCATATGGCTTTAAAGTGAGTATCCATGATGAACTTATTGATACATTATATTTTGTCAATAAACTAAAACAGGTTAAACCAGACCTGGTCGCTTTTACCGGTTATATCACCGTCACAAACAGGATATTGCTTCTGGCATCACAAACGAAACAGATCTTTCCGGGCGTCTTCACTATGGTCGGTGGGGTGCACGCCGAAATTAATGCGGATACTTATAAAGCTGCAGCCCTTGATATTATTGTTCATTCAGGTGGTCTGGCGACTTTTAAAACGCTTCTTGATGTGCTGAATAAAGATAATGTGGATTTTAATACGGTGAAAGGCATCTCCTTCCAGACCCCTGGCGGTAGGTGGATTGATAATCCGAGTGCACAAGAAGACTATAATAATCTTCCGCTGGCTGATCGGGAACATTTTCATACCCACCGGAGGCGGTTTACTTATTTATATCACGGGCCTTGTGCTTTGCTTAAAACATCTTTTGGTTGTCCGTACCAGTGTAAATTCTGTTATTGCCGGCTGTTAAATAACGGGAAGTTTACCCAGCTTTTACCGGAAGCTGTTATACGGGAACTTTCTCAGATAGAGTGCGAAACCGTGTGGATTGTGGACGACTGTTTTGGTCTTGATAAAAAGTGGCTGCTTTCATTCAGGGAACTTCTTCAGCAATCAGGGATTCATAAACAGTTTATTATCTATTGCCGTGCTGATTATTTAGTAGAACACCCGTATGTACTTGAAATTTTTAAGAGCATTGGTGTAATAGAAGTAATTGTGGGGCTGGAAGCGGTAAATGACCGTGAACTGGAGTCTCATAATAAAAATGTGAGTTCCGACCAAAATCGGAAGTGCCTGGAGCTCCTTAAACAACATGGCATTCTATCTACTGCTCTTTTTATTGTGGACACGAAAGCCACAGCAAAAGATTTTTCCCTTTTAGGGAAATGGATACAAGAACATCGGCCCGACCATTTTACGCTCTCCATTTTTTCTCCGTTTCCGGGGACCGATATCTATAACCAATATAAAGCCCGTTTTACAACTGATGACTGCCGAAAATGGGACCTTTTGCACCTGGTGATGAAGCCATTGGCGATGAGTTCGTTTATGTTTTATCTCCGTTTCAGCAAGCTCCAGACAAAATTATTACTCTCTAACAGGCAAATAAGAACTATGACCATTAAGAAATTATTACCGGGGAAACCGGGTAAACAAAAAAATATCTGGGATTTCTGGGCCTCTCGCTACGACAGGCTCTGGGTGCAAAAAGTTTCTCTGGGCCCCACCAGAAAAAGGGTATTCCCAATTTTTGATAGCATTATTCCAAAACTGGAGAAGGATATACATATCCTGGATATGAGTTGTGGTACGGGTCAGTTAATTGAAGATATCAAAAGGCGGTATCCGGAAAAGTCATTACAACTTACCGGTGTTGATTATGCAAAAAACATGATAGAAGAAGCAAAACGCCGTCTCCCTGCGGTTAAGCTTTTTCATTTGGATGTAGACAGCTATGATCCGGGAGAAGAGCGCTTTGATGTGATTGTCTGTACCCATGCTTTTCCCTATTATCCTCATGCAGAAAAGACCCTCACCAGATTTGCAGAGTGGCTTAAACCCGGCGGGCTATTGCTGCTTGCCCAGGCCTGTATCAATAACAACTATGATCGCCTGGTTATGACGCTTGTTAAATTAACCACAAGTAGTGCCTCTTACAGGAGCCAGAAGCAGATGAAACTACTGCTCCAGGAACATTTTGCTATTCATCGCATAGAAACCATCAAAGAAAAGCACTTTATGCCATCACTTCATCTTTTTCATTGCAGTAAAAAATAGTATGAATATTCTTCTTATTAGACCCCAGCCCTCTTCAGAGACTATCGGCCTGCAGCATGTGATGATATGCGAGCCTCTTGAGCTCGAATACGCAAGCGCGATTGTTGCCCATCCAGATGTTACCGTAACCATACTCGACATGATACTTGAGTCCAAACCGCTGGAATATTTTCTCGAAAAATACAGCCCTGACCTGGTTGGTATGACCGCATACATTACCCATGTAAATATTGTGAAAGAGTATGCCCGGCGTATTAAAACAATGCTTCCCGATTGTAAAGTAGCCGTGGGAGGGGTGCATGCTGAAGTGGTTCCCCAGGATTTTGAATGTGAGCAGCTTGATTTTATTTTACATAACGACAGTCTTGCCGTGTTTAAAGAAATCGCAGAGCGTATCCGGGAAGGGAACTCCACAGATAAAAAAGACTTGCCCGGTGTCTGGCACCGGGATGGGGGTCCGCTTGTTAAACCCACTGCTTTTACCGCACCTCATCCAGACCGGGATAAAGTGGAACGGTATCGACATCGCTATTATTATATCTTCCATAATCCCTGCGCACTTATTAAAACATCCTATGGTTGCCCCTTTCAGTGTCGGTTTTGCTTTTGCCGGGAAATAACCGGGCACCATTATTTTACCCGGCCCCTTGATGATGTGATAGCAGAAATAAAAACTATCCCCGAGCGGGAAATATATATCGTGGATGATAATTTTCTGGTCAAACGCGACCGGGTGCTTGAATTTTGCCGGCTGTTAAAAGAGCATAAACTTGATAAGCGTTTCCTTATTTACGGAAGAGCGGATTTCATAGCTCATAACCCTGACGTAATCGCCGAATTTTCTACTTGTGGATTACGAGCTGTTATAGTTGGGTTGGAATCGGCAACGGCTGAGGAGTTGCAGGCCTATAATAAGCAGAGCAGTATAAACGTAAACGAGCAATCAATTAAAATCCTCCATGACAATGCCGTAGAATGCTATGGTACCTTTATATTAGGGCAGAACTGGGATTCTTCTGACTTTACCAAACTCATAAAATGGCTCAAGAAAAACAAAATGCTATTTGTAAACCTGCAGCCCTTTACACCACTCCCCGGGACCGCTCTCTATGAAGAGTACTGTGACAAACTGATTGTTCCCAGAAATGACTTTGAAAAGTGGGATCTGGCCCATCTGGTGATTAAACCCGGGAAGATTTCTTTCAGGAGTTATTACTGGAATATGATACGGGCCTATTATTCGGTTACCATGCATCCCTTGTCTATATGGAAACTTCTAAGACGATACGGTCTGAAAGAAAATTTCAAGCTTTCTATTGGCTCAACCCGGATAACATTGCAATATGTTAAAAAATGGATATTAGGCAGATGAACAGGAGTATAACATGAAAGCAAAAAGAAAAATACTCTTGATTCAACCCACTCCCTATGATAATAATGGGGAACCGATAAAAAAGAAAAAATTGTATTTTCCAGGGCTTGCTCTGCCTCTTATTGCCGCTCTTACACCAGAGTCCTGGGAAGTAGAGACTTGTCTTGAGACCATCGAATCAATTCCCTTTGATACGGATGCCGACTTAGTGGGAATCAGCAGTATGGGCCACGGAGTAATTCGGTCTTTTGATATAGCCAAACAATTCAGAGAACTTGGTAAAACGGTTGTGCTGGGCGGATATATGGTTAGCCTGATACCCGAAGAAGCAAAGAAATATTGTGATACGGTTGCGATTGGTGATATTGAAGAGACCTGGAAGGATTTGCTGTCTGATTTTGAAACCGGGCAGTTGAAACCTTTTTATCAAAAGACCTTAAAGGAGCTTCGTACACCGGTCCCAAAATATGAGTTGCTCTTGAATAAAAATATTGGCGGGTTTCTTCCGGTACAGGCCGGACGAGGTTGTCCCCATTCCTGTAGTTTTTGTTCTATATATTGTCTTTATCGGAACCGTTATTATCGTCGTGAAATTGATGATGTTATTCGTGATATCAAAAAGGTTAAATCACTGGGATTTAAACAGTTTCTTTTGTTAGATGATAACATTGCCTCAAGGCCAAAATATATGATAGAACTTTGTAAGGCCATTGCTCCTCTTAAAATGAAGTGGCTTTCACAATGTTCATTGTCCATTGCTGATAATCCGGAATTACTGAAACATGCCTCTGCTGCAGGCTGTACCACCCTTAGTTTTGGATTGGAAAGTATAAGCCAGGAAAGCTTAGATAGCATGCAAAAACCCTGGTGCCGCACCGACGATTATAAGCGCCAGTTAAAAACCATACGTGATGCTGGTATTCATTTGTCAACCGAAATGGTCATTGGCGCCGAAGGGGATACTCTGGAGTCTATCAAAAAAACGGCCAAATTTATTTCTGATACAAAAATTGCAGTACCCCGTTTTTATATTCTCACTCCAATTCCGGGTACTGATTATTTCAAAGAACTTAAAGAGCAAAATAGAATTTACCTAAAAGATATGTATGCCTATAACGGGAGCCAGGCCGTGCATTATCCGGCAAATATGACTCCCGAAGAGCTTACCGAAGCCTACTGGAATCTGTACAAAGAGGTTTTTTCCTTTGGAAATATTTTCAGACGTACGATTTTTAGTCTGCTTCTCTTAAAGAATCCACTCATGTGTCTGTTCTTTTTAATGGTCAATCTTTATTATCGCCATTTTATCAAACACCGTATTCCTCCAAACATTATATAGCCTTGAAAAAACTGAACATCCTGCTAATACGTCCTCCCAGGCCGCCAAAAAAGATAACCATTAGTGAAATTATGGTTTGTGAACCCCTGGGTTTGGAATATGTGGCAGGAGTAATAGGTAACCAACACTGCGTTAAAATACTGGACATGATCCTTGAGTCGTCGTCTCTTGAAACTGTTTTTAAAAGTTTTAAACCAAATATTGTTGGCTTCTCTTCATTATGTATAGACGTAGAAAATATTAAAGTTATGGCGTCTGAGATAAAAAAAATGGCGCCTGGTATTGCAACACTGGTGGGGGGTACACAAGCTTTTTTACAACCCGGGGCTTTTTATCATGAAGCGATTGACCATGTTTTTAAATATACGGACAGTGATAATCTGACCAAAGTGTTAAACTGCATTGCTGCAAATAAACCTATTCCGCTTATCCCTGGGGTACACAGCCGCTGTAATGATTATGATGTTTCTGACACCAACCAACACAATGCCTTTTTTGCACCTGACCGGGAGGCTACAGCAGAGTACCGTCATCGCTATAGTTATTTTGGATACCGGCCATGCGCTTTACTTCAGACCTCAATGGGTTGCAGTAATACTTGTCGATTTTGTGTACGCTGGAAAATCGAAGGGGCATTAGAACAGGACTTGCCGGTAACAGAAGTTATGAGTGAAATCAGGCGTATTAAAGAGCCTCATATCATGATAATTGATAACAACTTTTTGCATGACCATTCGCGTATAGAAGCGTTATGCGATTCTTTGGAAAAAGAAAAGATACACAAAAAGTTCATTTGTTATGCCAGTGTTAAAAGTATTGTGGCCCATCCCCAATCAGTAGAGCGTTTTGCTCATAACGGATTTTGTGCAGCTATTGTTGGGTTTGAGAGTTTTAAATCCTCAGAGCTTGATACCTATAAAAAGAAAACATCTGTGGAAGACAATGATAAAGCCAGGCAGATTTTAAAAAATAACCAGGTAGATTGCTGGGGCTCTTTTATTTTACATCCCGACTGGGATAAGAATGATTTCAAAAAATTTCGAAAGTATATGAAAGAATTACAACCGGAGGTTTCAACATTTTCTCCATTAACGCCCTTCCCGGATACGCCTTTGTATCGGGAATATCAAACCAGATTGTTAAACCCCTCAACGCATGGTACCGGGCTTGATTTTGCTTCCATTGCGGTAAGGCCCTCTCAGATGTCAATCCGGGCATATCATCGGGAAATTATAAAATGTAATCTGTATTTGAGCTTGCGTTATAGTAGTTCTTCTTATTTGTTGAGGCGCTTTGGCATAGTATCTACAATAAGATTATGCTGGTTTTCTTTTAAGCTTTTAATAAAATATGTACATTTTCCATTTCAACAGACCTCTGTTTCGGGGAATGGATAAGATGAATACTTATGACCTGTCACTTTACTAAGCAAAAACTATGTATTATAAAGATTTAACTTCATCACTAAAAAAAGCAATACAAAAACTGCCTACGCCGTTTTTTCTGTTTGATTTGGATGTTATTGCACAGAATATTTCAGTCCTCCGGAAGCATCTTTCACCTGATAGAATTTGTTATGCTGTTAAATGTAATAGCCTTCCTGAAGTGTTACGTACTATGCAAAATAAAAATTGCTGCTTTGAAGCAAACAATCTCTCAGAATTAAATAAATGCCTGGAAGCAGGAGCCCATGCAGATAAAATTATCAATAGTTCTCCATTAACATCAGCAGCTGATGTTAATGCTATGGCAAAGGCAGGAGTTGATTATTTCACGGTGGATTCTTTTGATCAGGTAGATAATCTGGCTTGTAATGCGCCCGGAACATGCATTAATACCCGTATTTACACAACCAATCAAGGCAGTAGATTTGTCTTGAGTAAGAGGCTTGGCATATCCTGTAGCAAGGCAGAGAAGTTGATAACATACGCACAAAAAAAAGGTCTTCAACCAAAGGGTATCACTTTTCATGTAGGTTCTCAGTGTAAAGAACGGCATAATTGGGAAACGGGCATTCGTGAATGTTCTGAATTATTTAAGGTGTTTCCTTTTTTGGAGAGTATGAATATTGGCGGAGGATTTCCGGTTCAATATAATGCAATGGTACCAGGCATTGATCAAATTGCGGAAACTATCCTGGATGCTATAAGAAAATATTTTGATACGCCTCCTATTTTGCATGTTGAACCTGGAAGGTTTCTGGTTGGGGATGCGGCCCTTA
Source organism: Fibrobacteria bacterium (assembly GCA_015232855.1). Taxonomy (GTDB): domain Bacteria; phylum Fibrobacterota; class Fibrobacteria; order UBA11236; family JADFYW01; genus JADFYW01. Next base: position 7,997 of record JADFYW010000089.1, on the reverse strand, counting down.
CCTGCACCTCTGTGTTGCAGGTAAATAACAGACATCCCGTATCACGGGCTATTGTAGATATGTCTGTTTTTAACGGGTTTATTGAAATTCTAGAAAGCCAAAATGATTTTCATTATCCTGTAGAAGTCCCAGAGTCAGAAGAAAAATCGCTTTATTGTGTAGGTGGTCCCACTTGTGCGGGTACTGATATTCTTATAAAAGAAATTATGTTGCCAAAACTTACGGCTGACCATGTCAATTTCTCAAAAAGTTCACGTATCTATTTTGCGAATACGGGTGCTTATACAGTTGATTTTTTCAGTGGGCCAGGGAATGGTTTTAACGGATCTCCTGCTCCTAAATTATACTTTGTAAACAATGGAAGAATTACCAAAAACAACTAAACCGATTGTGAAAGTACTGGATTCTGATAATCCGGAAGCGATACAATTAGAATACGACGTTTTCCTTGATAGTGGATACATTAAACCGAATACGGATAACGTGGTATCAGAATATGCAAGTTTTACCCATTCCTGGTTTGTAGCTATTGAACAATCCGGGCAACTGATGGGTGTTTCTCGAATCATTCCCGCGGCATGCCTAAAAGATGGATGGCGTCAACTACCGACAAACATTCATTTTAGCCTGAATAAACAGATCATAGCGTATTTTGATAGTTTAGAAAACTCGCATTTTTTTGAAGTTGGTACCATGGCAATACGTAAAAGCTATCGTGGCGGATCTGTCTTTCGTCTACTCTGGAAAGGGGTTTATCATCAGGCTATACAACATAATTGTCATTATGGGTTGTCCTCTATTGACGCGGATTTTTATAAAATACTTTTACAGATTGGTTTGCCCATGGAATCAATTGGGAAGCCAAAATATTATATGGGATCAGAAACTGTACCGGTTTTAATAAAAATTAAAGAGATAGTGTTACCAACTTGACTCCCTGTTTTACCTTTAAATACTTGAATTTTGGTCTAAAAAAGCAGAAAGAGCTTAATATAGTTTAGGAGTCAGTTAAAAAAACCCTTTTACCTTTTTCCTTAATGGATTCATCTGTTGCAGTTAACAATTCTACCACTTTTCGACCCGCTAAACCATCGTTTATGGGTGATATATTCTGTTCCACACACTTTACAAAATACTGGGTTTCACTTTGTAATGCTTCCACATGATTTATTTTTGGGGAGTACATGTCCCCAACACGGTAATTAAACATCAAATCATAGATACCTTCCCTATTCTCTACCTGGACACTTTTATCATACACCTTAATTTTTTCATCCGCTGATAAATCGTTCCATACTATCATTTGTTTTTCTCCCCCAATGAGGGTTGAACGGATTTTTACAGGAGACAGCCAATTCACATTAAAGTGGGCGATGAGATTACTTTTAAAGTACAGGGTGATATATGCCAGATTCTCATTATTGTGATTAAAGTGGTCCATACCTGTCGCAACGAGTGATTCTGGTTTTTCATTGAGTAGAAAATCCATAATGGAAAAATCATGGGGAGCTAAATCCCAAATGACATTAATGTCATGTTGAAACAGCCCAAGATTCACTCGGGTAGAATCGTAATAGTACAGTTTCCCAATAGTACCATCATCTATTAAAGACTTAATCTTTTGTACCGCTCCTGTAAAAAGAAAGGTATGGTCAACCATAATTTTCAGATTCGTTTTTTCTGCCAAATCGATTAAGATGTTCGCTTCTGAAAGAGAAGCGGTAAATGGCTTTTCAACAAAGATATGCTTACCGTTCTCAAGGGCTTGTTTGGCAAGTTCAAAATGGGTGGTAACGGGTGTGACGATGGCTACTGCATCAACATTAACTGATTTAATTAATTCAAAAGGATCTTTGGAAACAGAAATATCCGGATACAAAACCTTCACTTTAGAAAGAACTTCTTCCCGTTTATCAGATACAGCTACAACCTTGGCATTACTACAATTATGAAAATTACGAACAATGTTAGGGCCCCAATATCCATATCCTATTACACCAATTTTAAGCATTCTTTCACACCTTTTTTTATCAATACATAATTAACACCATTAAATATTTTATCACTTTAGCTTAAAATATTTTTCAGCCCCAAGATAACCCTTTCGATTTCTTCCTTTTCCATGGGTACATAGAGTGGGATAAGAAAGGATCTATCAGAATAATCTTCAGTAACAGGCAAGGAGTATGTTGCATTTTCAGTATTATATGCCCGCTCCCGATGTGCTGACATTATACCTGGTCTGGTAGTGATGCCATCACTTAACAACCTCTGCATTATTTCGTCTCTGGTCAGAGGACAATTGTTTTTGATATAGATGGAAAATGACTGGTAATTTGATACACATTTTTCATTTTCGTGTGGCAATTTGATAGTTGAGATGTCACTAAGCGCTTCTCTATATTGCTGTGCAATTTTTCTGCGCTCTGCCACAAGCCAATCTAGTTTCTTAAGTTGAGAAATGCCCACTGCGGCTTGAATATCAGTCATCCTATAATTGAAACCTTTTTCAAGATATTCTTCTTTTATTATTTTGTTAGAACCGTGTCGTTCCCTATCATCAATAGACATCCCATGTTGCCGTAATCTTTTAAGACGAGTATAGTAATCGGGATTAGAGGTTGTAATCATTCCTCCATCACCCGTAGTGATCACTTTTCGTGGATGAAAAGAAAAGCATACGAGATCAGAATGACTACCTATAAGTTTCCCATTGTATTTGCTGCCAGCGGCACAGGCCGCGTCTTCTACAAGGGCAAGGTTGTGCTTACGGCAAATATTGGATAATACTTCAATTTCTGCTGGTAAACCAATTTGGTGTACAACGAGTATAGCGCGGGTGCGAATAGTAATATGCTTTTCTATTTGTGATGGATTAAGATTAAGGGTATTGGTGTCTATTTCTGCAAATATTGGTTTAGCTCCTGTATATCCAATTGCGTTGGCAGTAGCGATGAAGCTCAATGATGGACAAATCACTTCATCACCTGGACCTACTCCATTCACGAGTAAGGCTAAATGAAGCGCCGCAGTACAACTGGAAACCGCCACGGCATAAGTGGCTCCGGTATAATTTGCAAAATCATTTTCGAATTCTTCAACTCTGGGCCCCTGGGTCACCCAGCCGGAAAGTATAGCCTTTTGGGCCGCAAGAGCTTCTTCTTCAGTGAGATAAGGCTTGGCGATGGGAATGATATCAGGCATGCTCATTATTATTCTTATTATACCATTGTGAGAGAAGCTGTAAACCGGTTTCCAAATCTGTCTCTGGAGCATATCCTAATTCATCTCGAGCCCGGGTTATATCGGCACACCGCTTACTGACAGGGTTAATCGAAGATTCTTCCCGGTAACCAGGCTTAAGAGTAGAGTTATTTACCTTTAAGAGGAGGTTAAGTAATTCAGAGAGAGAGGTTTCCACACCACATCCAATATTATATGCAGTATCACATTTATCACTTAATAGAGCCAGTACATTTGCCTTGGCGATATCTTTTACATATACAAAATCCATTGATGTGGAACCGTCGCCATAAATCAAGGGTGGAGAATTTTGCGCAATACAATCAAGCCATTTAATCATAACTTCTGTATATTTGCCATCTGTATCCATGCGTGGTCCATATACATTGAAATATCGTAAAGAAACGTATTGAAGCCCGAACATATGATAATAGCTCCGTAATAGTTGCTCACCAAAAATTTTTGCCGCCCCATAAAAAGTCTGATTATCATAGGGGTTATCAGATTCTGGTGTAGGGAAATGTTGGGCCAAACCATATACTGACGCGCTGGAGGAATAGATTAATTTTTTGATGTTGTGCCGCTTAGCGCTATCTGCAATTTCAAAAGTTGATTTTACCATTACTTCAAAACCTTCACGAGGATTAGCTGCGCAAGCGTTAATTCGCAAAGCAGCCAAATGGAAACAATAATCTGAAAGAGCCATATATTTATTTATTATTTTCTCATTTCTAATGTCTTGTTCCTCAAATTCTACAATAGGATTGTTGTGAAAGGATTGCATGTTTTCATAACTACCGCGCACAAGGTTGTCTATGATAAAAATCTTTTCTGGCGAGTATTTTAACAGTTCTTCGACAATATAAGAACCAACAAAACCCGCTCCCCCGGGCAGAAATATTCGTTTGTTTTTTATTTTATTAGTTTGCATATATTCGTTACATATTAAGAGGGTGATTTTGTTTCTTTTTTAAAACGATCGTAGGCCGTTCTTTGAAATTGAATAAGGGCTTCATCAGATACTTCAGAGAGATTTGCGACGACGGAATAATACCATTTGAAATTGGAATAATCCTGGCTTTTAAAAGCGCCACGTTGAACGGCCATCTCCCATAAAGGAGTCCCAGGATAAGGCGTTGCGATGGAAAATTGAGCTTCATCTGTCCCTGATTCAATTGCAAAATTGATAGTTTTCTCAATGGTCTCTTCAGTGTCTCCCGGATTTCCAATAATGTAACTAGAGTGAACCCGAATCCCGAATTTCTTGACCATTGCAATTTTGGGTTTCACCTGAGCCAAATCTATCTCTTTTTTAATTGTTTTTAATATTTGAAGATCGGCGGACTCAATGCCAAAGGATATTTCTTTACATCCTGCTTTTGCAAGCCATTCTAATCTGGATTCATCTATGGTATTTATGCGAGAACTACATAAAAAGGTAATATTTAAATTGTTTTCAACTATTCCACGACAAATATCAATTACTCGCTTTCGTTGAAGGGTAAAGGTATCGTCGCAAAAAGTAATGTTTTTAATCTTAAAATCCTGGACAACTTGTTTTAGTTCTTCAATAACATTTTGTGGCGAGCGAAAACGGGTTTTCCTGCCCCAGGTAGAAGATGAGCCACAAAAGATACACTTATAAGGACATCCACGACTGCTTGCAAATAAGGTATAAGGTTCATTATATCTATCGGGATCAAAATATTTTTCCAAAGGAAATTTGCTTCGCGCAGGGAATGGTAACTTGTCCAGATCTTCCAAAAGAGCACGAGAATCATTTACAACTATTTTTCCATTATTCCTCCAGGCTATTCCAGGAATGTTGCAAATTGTTGATGGCTCATTGAGATATGAAATAAGCTCTATAAAAGTAATATCTCCTTCCCCATACACAGCATAATCAACACTGGGACATTTTTCCAATGATTCTTTTGGTAATGCATTAATATGAGGACCACCCAATACGGTTATCATTTCAGGATATTTGCTCTTTGTTTCTTTTAGTAATTTACTGGCCAAAGGGAACAAAGGAGTAGTACAAGTTACGCCTACCACTTGTGGCATATGGGATTCAATTTCGGCCAAGACAGCAGACAAGGATATTTTACTAGCTTCAGCATCAATTACCACAACATCATGTCCTTCTTGTTCTGCTATGGCTGCAATATAGGCCAGGCCAATAGGCAATCTGTTGATAGCCTCGCGTTTAAATTCTTTATATACTTCTACAGAAGGCGGATGTACCAAAACTATTTTCATTTTAAATCAGACCTTTTTTCCAAAAAAAAGAGAGGGCGCCGGCGTGATTCTTCCAAATTGATCCATAAATACTCACCTATTACCCCTAACATCGTCAACTGTATCCCGCCAATAACCAAAATAGCAACCATCATTGACGACCATCCCCAGGCAGGATCACCAAAATACTTATTGTAAATGAGATAAATTGCATACAGGAAACCAGAAAATGATAATATAAGGCCTAATAATGAGGTAAGTCGCAGGGGCAGCCCAGAAAAAGCCGTAATCCAGATTTTAGCCATATGAAATAATCTGAGGATTCCCCACTTTGATTTGCCATAGCGACGAATACGCCTTTTATAAGGAATGCTGGTTTGTGTGAAGCCCATCCAGGAAATAAGGCCGAACAAATTTGTATGATGTTCTTTGCATGCGTTAATACCTTCTATAGTCTCTTTACCTAATAGGAAAAAATCAGCCCGTGATTGATCGATGTTTGAGTTTTTGTCCCCAGCCAATATATTAAGAATAGAATAAAAGCTATATGCCATAAATTGGTAATACCAGGATTCATTATCTCTTTTATGACGAATGCCCCACACGATTTGAGTGCCATTCTTCCATTGTTCAATCATTTCCGGTAATAAAGAAGGATCATCCTGTCCATCTGCGGAGATACAAAAAGCTAATTCGGGCTTCAGTACTGATAAGGCCGCTCGAATAGCGACATGACTTCCACTCCTCTTATTTAAGCGCATACAATGCACATTGGGCAAACTAAGATTAACAACAGTTTGAAATGTATCATCAGTAGAATGGTCATCCACCACCATTAATTCCAGCTGTACGTCATTGATTTGTGTTACGATTTCAATGATTTCTTGAATTGTAGGAGAAATATTATCGCTCTCATTCAAGGCTGGAATAATTACTGTTAATTTCATTTTCGTGATACGTTATGTTTTTTTAAGGTAAAAAAACAAAGGTGAATTGTTTTGCATTTTTCATTCTAAAACATAAACAAGTTTGAATAGGTTGCATAAAATATTTATTAAAACCAAACAGTATTGTGAACTTTGCTTTAGATTACACAATAATTCCCTTAAAATCAAGAATAAAATACTCTATCCAATTAAAATAAACCTGCCAATTATTGCGAAAATGACATTCTGGTCATGCTAATTTGTATTCAGGACATACAAAATTTCATTACTTTTTTTATCATGCACCTGATTCTCAATTAATTCAGAAGGAATGGAAAAATTATCATTTTGATGTTGGATAAAAATTTTAACATTGAATTTTTTTATAAAATCAATTCGACTTGTATTTAATGACACAAATGATCCATTCTGTTTTTGCTTATCCAGAAATAACGGGAACGGCTCTTTCCTATTTAAAGACTTCGAGCTGTCGAGGTTGATATTACACATATATCCCATAATGGATAAATGAGGATTTGTAATAACGTATCTTTCGATCCATCCCAAAAATTTGTTTGTGTTTTTAGAATAAATTGATGCAAGTAAAATCTTTTTATCATATTGAGAAATTATTTTAGTTATTGCTTGTATATATTCAGGGTTGTAATAAAAAAATACAGTTATCCCGCTGGGATTTAAAATATTACTATGAAATTGATAGCTGGCACAAGCAAGATATAAACAGAAAGCTGTTCCAATTCGAATTCTTGTGGCTAAACCTGAATTCCATATTTCTTTCGTGGTTACCCAGGCTAAAATAATAAGATAAATAACCAATACATTTAACAGGGGGAGGACTGTCCCAAACAATTGTCGTGCGTCAGGAGGATTCATTTTAGTTAAAATTCCGTAAAACAGAATACCAGAACCTAAGATGGAACTAATTATTACAAATAGGGATAGGAGATGTCTGTATTTTTTAGTGGTGAGTTCCTTTATAAAAAATAAAGGTACAAGCAAAAAAGGGCTATAGAACAAAGCGGCTTTCACCGCTGGTATCATTAGTTTTCTTTTAATCCAGTATAAAAATCCATGGAAATCATGAAATACTAAAACTTCTGTGGGCTCAATTTCGATAGAAGCTATTGAACTGAATGAATTAAATATTTCAATGAGGCTACCTGAATAAAATAAGATATGACCTAGATAGGAAAGTAAAATCCAAATTCCCAAACCCATTTGGGTGAATTTTTTATGTGTAAAATGAGAATGAATCCAGCAAATAGAAAAATACACTAATAACCCAAACGAAATTGCGGGTAAGGTTCCTACATTTAGAACGGGAATAAGGGCCAATACAAACAAAGCAATTTGTTTGTGACCGTTGATGTATAATAAAAGAAAAAGTAGTCCAAATAATTGGATAACGGCCATTTTCTTAAACATCCAGGAAAAAAGTGTAGTATTAATTAGATTATAATTAGAAAAGGAAAATACACTCGTATCAAAAAAAGAAAGATATATAGCAATTTACTTAATTGCTTTTGCTTTGCCTTGTGCTGCGCAAATGGCACTCAACATGAGCAT
>JADFYW010000088.1 GCA_015232855.1 Fibrobacteria bacterium | reverse complement strand
TCCAGAGGCGGAGATAAGTGGTATCGGAGAAAATCGGGTTCGTTTTAAAATCAGGGACATGTGCTCAAGCAGTTATTATCGTGGACCGCGCTGGAGCAGGAAGGAATTTGTTTTAAAAAAACGTGCTAAAAATATTGCGCAAATGATGCCCAGCACTTCGCCTTTTCTCTATCCTGATTACGATAATATCTGGGGAAATGATGGAAATTTCAAGACGAACTGGGCCTCCAATACAACAGAGAAAAACCCCTGGTATCAGGTGGATTTGGAGTGGCCTTTTAGATTACAGGCGGTTAAACTGATAGACAGAACAGAGAATTGGGCGACAAGTCGAACAGATTTTGCACTACAGGTTTCAAATGATCCTGAATTTAAAACCTTCACAGAGCTGGCTAGAAAGGAAGGTGAGCCTTATCCGCTTATGGAAAATTGGGTATGCAATGTTTCTGATAATAATGCATACCGGTATGTACGGCTACAGAGGTTGAATGACGCGGGTCTTTTTACTTTTGCCGAGTTGGAGGTTTACGGTGCTGATACAGAGACCCGGCCTGAAGACCTTGCCTTCAAAAAGCCATGTAAGGCATCTACTGTATTTCAGGGAAATGGTGCAGTGAATGCCGTTGATGGTAACACGGGAACGATTTGGGCCAATGCCAAGGGGGGTGTTGATTTAAATCCCTACTGGCAGGTTGATTTGGAAAAAGCGTCCAGGATTGGAAAAATTGAATTTATTCCCTATTGGAATAATGGGGCGGAAGCAAAGGGTTCAAGGACTAACTTTGAAATTTGGGCATCTAATACGGAAGATTTTACTGAGCACACTGTTTTGGGAGAGAAAACCGGAGAGGCCTTTCCATATTGGATACACTGGTTTCTTGATATAACAGATACAACAAAATACCGGTATGTACGGATGCAGGGCATAAATAACAATCCGTTACTCATTATAGCCGAGGCACGGGTATATGCCTGGAAGGATACAACAGCGACAGTAGTTGCAGTAAAACCAAAATTGAGTAAGGGCGGGTTTAGAATGAACCTGGATAATACCGGGCACCTGCTTACGGTGAATGGTCTTGAAAACTTTACTTTCATTGATTTGTATGATATTTCCGGAAGACAGATACTTAGTTCGGAAGAGAAGATTATTGATGTGAGAGGTCTGAAAACGGGCACGTATTATGTGGATGTCCGCGGGAAGGCATATATACCGGAAGTGTTTGTGAAGGTGAAATAGGGATATCAGATATCAGTATTCAGTATTCAGTAATCAGTTTGAAAATGCGCTTCGCGAAATTTAAAATATAGCGGAGCCACTAGAATATGTCTGACTACTGATATCTGACCCGCCTTCCGCAGTACTGCGTACGGAGGGCAGGCCGCACGAAGCTTGCTTCGGAAGGCGGGAGGGCAGGCGATTGAGTACTAATGCAATAACAAAAAGGAATTTGGTAAGGTTATAAAAAACGGAGAAAAGATGAAAATAATGCAGAAATGTTTGAAGAGCTTATTCAGTGTGATGGTATTGTCAACGGCTCTATTTGCCGGGCACCCAACGGGAAAACTTATCATGGTGGAAATCACTCGTATTGAGCGGTTTTCAAGTACAGAACCGGTAGGGAATGAAATGCTCAATCTCACTGAGTTTATTAATGATGGATTTAACGGGGTAATGCTCAGGCGATACAGTTTTGCAGGAACAGACAGCCCCAAAGAATTTTTCCAGGAAATAAAGGAAGCTGGCTTATGGCTGTCTTCCTCTCCTATTGATAATGAAGGCTATGACTGGGCTGTGCAATCAGCCAAAGATGAGATATCATGGGGAGCCGATTTCCTGGAAATTGATGAACCATTTGAACTTGCCGGGGGCCGATGTGAAGGACGTCATTGGTTAGATACTGAAGCAGATTATATGAAAATGAAAAACGCGCTGCCTTCTGATATTCCGCTGATTATCACCGATGTGTACTGTAATGATAAAGTCTGGAACTGGAATATTGACGGACTGAATCAGGAAGTTTATGGCACCTGGATGTATCCTGACTATCTGAATAAAGTGATTAGCTGGAGAAATCAAAGCGGAAAACCTGCCTATGTATACATTAATGCTTATAACCGGCAGCTTTATAACAAATGTGAAGTGCAGACAGAAGCTATGAATAAACAATGGCTGCAGGGTGCCTGGAATAACAATGTAAAAGTTATTCTCTTTAATTTCACCACTCGTTGTGCAGACTGCATGACCTGGGGGGATTGTGCTGTAGAGCCTTACAATATGGCTTATGGCAATGACTGGCCGGCATGGCAGCGTGTTGTGAGGGAAACTACAGCCGGGACCCGGGTTAAATTTCATGAATGGGGTGAGTTCACCAATTCAGATTCAACCTCCATGACCCCGGAACTGACGGTAAAAGTACGAAGCGAAGAAGCGGGGCTGCAACCTTCCAGCGTTGAGTGTTATACTACTGATGATTATCAGGGGCGTTGGGAAGTTACTATTGACAATGCGATTAAGACCGTGTGGAAAAAAGTACCCTGTTCATGTACGGGAACTGAGGGTACTAAAGAATGGCAGACCATAACTATTCCAAAGGCGAATCTTGGTGTTGGCGGACAAAACCGGGTACGGTTTAAAATCAGGGATATGTGCTCAAGCAGTTATTACCGGGGGCCGCGCTGGAGCCGGCAGGAATATACGTTGCCGGGTCCCAAAAATCTTGCAGAAGGTCAACCCGTCAAGGCATCTAGTTCGCATTCTGTATATGTTAGTGCAAATGCTGTTGATGGGGTTGCTTCAACCATGTGGGTTTCCGGTGAAAATGAAAAAAATCCATACTTGCAGGTAGATTTGGGAAGGCTTCGCCTGGTCAGGACTATTAAACTGTTACCTATCCCCCGGAGTTTTGAAATATGGGCATCAGATACCGAAGATTTTTCTGATTATACTGTCCTTGGCTCACAAGGCGGGACAACGTTTCCCCACGGTAAGTCCTGGGAACTGGATGTGAAGGATAGTTGCCGGTACCTCAGGCTGCAGACAAATTCGGATAGGGGGCAGATAGGTTTGTATGAATTTATGGTCTTTGATAAGGCAAGATCTGATTTGGATAATATAAATATAGCAAAGGGTAAATCTTCCAGTAGTTCAAGTATACAGGCAGAAGCTTATCCAAGTGCTAATATTAATGATGGAAATTTTAATTCTATCTGGGCTTCAGGAACGACAGACAGTGTAATTTACTGCCAGATTGATTTGGAAAAAGAGTACAAGTTAAGGCAAATTGTTGTAACTCCGTGGAGCAGTAACGCTGCTTTACCGGCAACCCGCACCAATTTTGAAATATTGGCCGCTAACAATGAGGATATGAGCGGGCACAAGGTGCTGGGTTCTAAAACCGGGGACCCCTTTGCTCAGGACGAGAGTTGGACCCTGGAAGTAACTGATACCGCATCTTATCGATATGTCCGGATACAGCGGATTAACGGTGCCGGATATTTTACCGTAGCAGAGTTGCAGGTTTATGAGGCACCGAAAGTAGTGGGAACCAGGAATACCCGTAAGCTTGTTGAAGGTCCGTTTACCCTCAGGCAAACGGGGGATAATATGCTTGTTTCCGGTCTTAGTGCTTTCATATTTATTGATGTATATAATGCTGCGGGCAAACTGGTGTTAAGTTCAGGCAAACCGGAATTTAATATCAGTGGGCTGGCGCGTGGGACGTATTATGTGAATTTGCGCGGGAAAGGATATATGCCCGAGTTGTTTGTGAAGGTGAAGTAGAAAACAGTGAACAGTTATCAGTTGCCAGTAATCAGTATTCAGAATAAATATGTGCTTCGCAAAACATAAATAAATGTGAAGCCATTTATTAACTGGAAACTGACAAATATAAACTGTAAACTGTAAGTAAAAAGTTTCTTTAGATAAGGTGAGGAAATGAAAAGAATAAACTTTGTATACTTGTGGATTATGGTAATGACTTCCGTGTATGCAGACTTGCCAAAAGAAAAAATGATGATGCTGGCTATCGATAAATTTGATCCGGTTTCCAGTAAAAAAGAGCCGGATTTCTATACTCTGTCATTTGAAGAGTTGAATGCTGCAGGGGTGAATGGAATTTTAATTGCTAATAACTGGGGCGGTAATGAAACATACTCCAATTGGGAAATGGTGCAGGAAGCTCATGAATACGGGTTCTGGGTAGCTGCCGGCCCGGCGCTGCACACCGGATGGGATAATGCGGTTATTGATTTCCAGCGCCATGCTTTAGCCAATATGGATTTTCTGGAATTTGATGAACCCTTTGACTGGAATACCTGCGAAAACTGGGACCATGTTTTTGATGTAAACGATGCTACTGTCGGAGAATTGAAAGCAATAGGAAAGAGTATAAATCCTGAGATGGCTGTTGTTATGACGGATGTAAACTGTAATCATGTTGTAGAAAACTGGGCTAATATTGACGGGTTGTTTAATGAAGTATATATCGATGCCTGGTACCAGAAAAATATTCCTCTGATGGTTGAATATGACAAAAGATTTCCCAATAGGTTCAATGGTTTGTGGGTCTATCTGTTGGAACTTTCGGACTATTTTGAACGCTGGAATACAGACGCCCAGTTTGAAACCTGGCTTACCGATTCTTATACTAAACTTAACAATGTAATCTTATTTCTTTTTAATAACCGGGCTACTGCGGAAGAAGGAGTCTCAAACGGCACAAACTGGGATGGCCGTCGTGTCATTATAAGAAGGGTGACCGGAGGTGGTCCGGCACTTCCTGTCTGGCAAGGGTTTACCCAATCACAGGATAAAACAGGTGCGCAGGATTTCCAGGTACAGGTGAAGTCAGAGTTTGGGCTGGATACTTCCACGGCTCAATGCTATTATGCGGTAGAACAGAATCAATTTGGTAATACCAAATGGGTTCGGCATTACGGCATAACTGTCACTAGCCCAAGCGGAGCAAAAGGTCCGGTCACTATTAACGCTTCCCGTGTACCCATTGAAATGACCGGCATCGGCACCGCCTATACCGGTCCCAGAGTACGCTTTAAGATTAAGGACCAGTACAGTGGAAATTATTTGAGAAATGCCCGAAATACTAAAAAAGATTTTCCGGTAACCATTAGTGGAAAAGCATGGACAAATTTCAGCGGTTTGGTATCGGTAGATGTATTGCAGCCTGATTTTACCATTAATGTTCAAAGTGACGCCGGGCTTGATGTTGCCAGTATTGTTTGTGAGTACAGTACTGACGGTGGAAAATCCTGGAAAGAACATCCTGCAACGTGCAGCGGTTCTGCGGGTTCAAAGGTGCTGGAGACAGTGACGGTAACACAGGTGCCGTTTGTGGAAGACAAGCCACGTACTAATAAAATCCGATTTACTGTTACCGCAGGAGGAAATGAATTAAAAAGCGAGGAATATTCGGTGAAAATTGTGCTACCTCCCCTATTTTCCGGATTTGAGCTTTCCCGAACAGGTGAAACGGTAGACTTTACCGTTAATGTGCGGGATTTCGATGGTATTCGGGTCGGGTCGCAAAAGCCTGCGGTGCAAGAGGGAACTATTGCTCACTATCCACTTGATGGAACAGGTGATGATGTATCAGGAAATGGATATGGAATGGTTGCGAAAAACGGTGCGGGATTCTCTGCCTCAGATTCCTGGAAAACCGAAGAACAGGCTGCCTGTTTCGACGGTGTAAATGACTTTATGGATGCCGGCCGTATTCCCCTTGGCCGTACACAGGCGTTGACTATTTCTGCCTGGGTGAAGGCACAGGATGTAGAGGGACGTAATTCTTTCCTGGCTGCCGGAGGCCCGGAAGGACGCGGTTCTGTTTTAATGGAGATCCTTGCATCCAAACAGGCGTATGTTTCGCATCGTTTCATTAGTGAACGAGCCGATCTGGGGCTTGTGTCTCCCGAAAATAGTGTGACGTTTAATGCGTGGCACCATATCGCATTTACCTTTGACGGGGATTCTGTTGGTAAGCTTTATATTGACGGAAATCTGGTTGTATCAAATTCGACTACTGATGATGCAGCTGAAAAATTTGGCGTATATGATTTAAGGCCCCTGAGGCTTGGCGTAAATTCAAACCGTGCCTGGTTCTTTAAAGGTTGTATTGATGAGGTACAGGTGCTGGACCGGGCTTTGTCTGAACAGGAAATAGCAAGTAATTATTTCTCCGGGATGTACCGCTTTACCACCGATGGCGGAGAAACCTGGAGTAAATGGAATAAGTTGACGACAAATATTGCAGATGGGGCGACTACGAAGGGTTCTATGTCAGTAACGGACATTCCAATGCCTGTAGGTGCTGATTCTGCAAACCGTATAGAGTTGACGGCACGGGATATTCATGGTAATGCGGCCCGGCAACAATATGTTCTACTGTCAAATGACGCCGTCCATATTGGGAATCAACCTGTTTTTACCGGTGATATGCATTTTGCACCTAATCCTTTTTACAGTGAAACTACTGCGAGTTTTGTTCTGGACAACCCTGCAAGAGTGGACTTTATTCTCTATGATGGGAGTGGAAAGAAGGTGAAAACAATTGCGGCTGGTTTGTACAAGGCAGGAAAGCATGTGTTTACCTGGGATGGTAATGGTGAAAACGGTGTACGGCTACCGCTTGGCGGATACTTTGCCAGGATACGAGTCGGGAACACGGTTATTGTTAAACATCTGGTGAAAATGGATTAAGGGAAATCAGTAATCAGAATAATGAAGTCAGTGTGTGTTAAAATGAGCCCATCCTCGTCACTTCGAGTAGGATTCCACGCAGTGGGATCCGTATCGAGAAGTCAAAGTAGAAGTTTAATGTTTAATAATATTGCAGCAATTTTGACATCTCGATACGGCATTCTATGCCTACTCGATGTGACGGTGTTTAGTTGACTGTTAATTTGATTACTTGAGATTTATAAAAAAAGGAAAATTATGCAAAAGAATAGTGCTTCAATACGATTGTTTTTTTTAACGATTCTTGTTTCTTTCGTATTTAGTAAAATTGTGTTTTGTGCCCATTTTAACATGAGTCAAAGCATGGCCCCTTTCTGGTCGACAGACACGATGTATAATGAGAGTGTGCTGATGATGTCTTCTGATGGTGGCGCTCCCCAGGCGAAACTGTTATTCACGCCTCTTGATATTTTATCCGTTAAAAGTTCAAGCCTGGATGTGGAGTATGCAGAGGGTGTAGACTGGGTGTGGGAAGATGGCGTATTAAAACTTCTTTCCGGTTCATCTGCAGTATCTCTTACAGAAGCAGAGCTGTACCCGTCTACTCCCGGAGGCAACACCTTTCCGCGGGCGGGCGGGGGGTATATTCTCTATTCTGAGGGAAATTTCTTTCATGGTAAACAACTGGCTGTTACCTATACCCATGAAGGAGGGTTATGGATGGGGCCTGTACCTGTATACCAGGAAAAAGCACTGGCTAACGTAATCGCAAAACTCAAATCAGGTAAAAAAATTAAAATAGTGTTTTTTGGGGATAGTATTACCGAAGGCTACAATGCCAGCGGTATGCTGGTGGGGGCTTCTCCCTATACTCCCAGCTGGGCAGAACTGGTATGTGCGAATCTCAACAGGTATTATACGTCTTCGGTAACTTTTTTAAACACAGCAAAAGCCGGTGAAAGATCAAATTGGGGACTTGCGAATGTTGCTGCTTTGGTTACCGCCCATAAACCGGATTTGGTGGTAATAGCCTTCGGCATGAATGATGGAAACCAGCATATTCAAATGCTGCCGGAAACATTTAAGTCTAATGTGCAGGGAATGATAAATAATGTGCGGTCACAGAACCCGTCTGCTGAATTTATTCTGGTTTCCACAACTCTGGCGAATTCTGAAACAGCGGTTGCGGTAAAGCAGGCAGAGTATATTACCGTTTTAAATGAGCTGGCCAGTCAGGGAATTGTTGTTGCCGATATGACGGGGGCGCATGCGGAACTACTTAAACATAAAGATTTCAAAGATATGACAGGTAATAATGTTAATCATCCTAATGATTTTCTTGTCAGGTGGTATGCGCAGCAAGTTTCGGGTCTGTTGATTCCTGAAGGTACTCCGGACATTTCTCTAAAACAAAATATGGCAAGTTCCGCTCAGGGCGGAATTACCAGTGCTTCTTCTTTTGAACTCGATATTGCCCACCACAGCATGGCAAATAATGGAGACCGGCGGGGATTTGGTTATGGAACGAACAGAAACGGTAGCGGCTGGGAAGATGGTACTTCTGGTAGTTTTCCAGACTGGCTGCAGATTGAGTTTGATGGGGAAAAAGTAATTGATGAAATAGATGTGTTCACCGTACAGGACGCAGTAACTAACCCAGTTGAACCTACTGAGGATCTGACGTTTACCTTATTGGGGATAACTGACTTTTCACTTCAGTATTTTAAAGATTCAGCATGGGTTGATCTGCCAGGGGGAAATATTACCGGGAACAACAAGGTTTGGTTTAATCTTGCATTTGAACCGGTGGTAACAACAAAGATTAAATTGGTGGTAAATAACGGATTGGCAAGCAGGAGTCGTGTGACTGAACTTGAAGCCTGGGGATATGATGTTGTCCGGGGCTGCACGGATTCTGCGTACCTGGAATATGATTCAACGGCAAATGTGAATAATCCGGAAATGTGCAAAGAAAAAATTAAAATCGGCTGCATGGACACGCTTTTTGTCGAATATGATTCTACGGCAAATGTAAATGATTCCGGGTTGTGTCAGGTTGTTGGGATAAATGAGCCACTGCTTCAGAGTAACCGTGTAATACAGTTTCATTCAAATGTGTTATTGATTAATTCTCTTGAAAACCATGTGGTAAAGGTTTATGATATGAACGGGGTAAAGAGATGGCAGGGAGCTGCGGAGGGGCGGAGTGAATATAATTTGAATAAGGTTTTAACAAACGGGTTGTATACTGTTGTGGTGAAAACAGATGATGAGGTTTTCAAGCAAATAATTTTTAATAGTAAAAAGTAGTCAGATGTCAGTTATCAGTAGTCAGTTTCCAGTATTCAGTTCAAAAAGTGGCTTCGCAGGGTAAAAAGATGTATAGGATTCCGTCACTTCGAGTAGTCCGTCCGGCAGGACGGAGGTATCGAGAAATAACCATAACGGCTATACAGGTATGACCAGCTGGCAAGACAAATTAAAAAGGACTGTACCATGTTTTTAAGCGCAAAGGATGTAGTTATTATTTCCCTGTGTTGACATCTCGATACATCCCGCTCTGCGGGATTACTCGATGTGACGGGTCAAGGCCACTAATTTACTGACAACTGACTACTGGTAACTTACAACTGGAAGGTGACAACTGAAAACTGACCGCTGAAAACTGACAACTGAAAACTGACAACTGAAAACTGACAACTCGAAACTTCACCTTAAAAAGAAGAAATGAACATGCAAACCTTAATTTCAATGTTCCTCATACTGGTTTTTATGGTGCCCTTTGCCTGGTCAAAAGCAAAATACCGTTATGACAAAGCTCACGAAGATACGGTACGGGTGCTGATTATTTATAACTATTACGCGGATGATTCCTGGCATTGTCCCTGGGGACTGGGGAATGGAGGAATTCATAATAATACGTTTACCCTGGAAGCAATTAAGGGGCTTCCAAAGGTTAAATCTTTACCGTTTTATCGGTATGCCAATCAAAACTCTCTGCAGCAGGTATTTGATGCCTTTAAGCCGCAGCTGCCACATGTTATTGTTCATATTAACGGAGGTTCCGCTGGTGCCAATAGTGTCGTTATGCCATCTGTTTTTAAACTGGTTGTTGATAGTGGTCTGGGTTTTGTTTCAATTGGAGATGATGCTGCCCGTGTGGGGCCGGATATGTTCGGGTTTACTAATGTTCAGAATGGTCCAGCTCCTATGGGCGGGGCAATGCATCTTACGGATCTCTGGATCAGTTTGGATACAACCCGGGATGTTCCCCAGGGTCACGGCATTATAACTTATGCCCGGCGATATTTAATGGACGATAAAAATGTAAAAAAGAGTGCGGATGTGCTCATGTTCAAACCTTACAATGTATCAAATGGCCGTTGTTGCGCTGATGCTGATAAATATGATGTGTTGCCGGATCACCTGGATGTGCTTTCGTTTATGGGTTTTCAGTCCGGTTGGGATCCTGCGCTGCATAAAGTAATAGGCGGACCCAAAGAACAGGCGGTTATTGCGGTATTTGCAGATGGGAGGAGGCGTGCAGTTCTTCTCTCTTATCAACCCATTTCGCTTGTCAACAGACCCGCTTCTGAGCAGATAGTGTATGATGCTATTATGTGGGCGGCGCTGTATACTCCTAAGAAAAATTTTTCGTACCAGGTTATAAAGTAACTGTTATGGTTGGAAACTGTTCAGGCAATGTTTGTCTTCTTTCTGGCTGATTTTTTAGCTTAATAGAATTTTTATATTTCAGAAAGAATTCAGATTTGCTAAACAAACAGTTGAATAGGGTAATAATCAGAAAAGCCATAAAGTTCCCTCTGACAAAGGCTTATTAAGAAATATATGTATCCTTTTATCTAACTTGTAGAAAATATTGATTTTTTGAATATCGATTAGCGATTAACGATTAACGATTAACCAAAAAAAGTTTGTTTAATATTAGAACTGCGGCGATAGCCGTGGCGGAGGCTGAACAAGAACTAAATAGCAAATAGCGCTTCCAATGTAATTTGGTTGTCTACCGTACCGATATAGTTATAATCTTCTTTAGCGCCGAAGCAGGTAATCATGGTTAGAAAAGTGGGATGTTTAATATTAGTCTTTGTACGAAAACAGGACTTTTTATATTGAAGAGCAACTTTATAATCTTTAGAGATTTTATATTCTTTGTCTGAAAATTTCAATTCACATATGTTTATGGCTTTGTCTCCTCGGTCTATTAACAGATCTATTTGTACGCCTCGTTCATCACTGTTCTTTGGCGGGGTATATCGCCATCCTGCTGTATAATTTAGTATGCCAGAAATGCCTAAGGCATGAATGATTGTATCAACGTGTTTAATGCAAACACCCTCAAAAGCACATCCTGCCCAGGCGTACCATGCTTGCGAACCATAAGTCTGTAGCCAATAATTTTCTTTAGCGTGTTTGGTTAACTTATCAGCTACGGGTTCTATCCAATTAAGATAGAAGAGAGAGTATTCGTCATAAAGCCGGAATATTGTTTCTTTCTTTTTTTTACCCCAGGATGGAGTTTTCAGAATAAACCCGGATGATTCGAGTTCCCCCAGGAATTGTGAAGCACTTCCGCCATTAGGGATTCCCGCTTTTTTTAATAATTCATTTCTTGTCATGCCTTTCTTTACTGTTGCCAGTGCACGTACGATTTTTAAATGGTTTTGATATTTTTTAAAGAGAGATTTGTATACTAATTCAAATTCATCAACTAAATAGCCCTGGGGTTTAAAACAAAGCTCATTTATTGTTTGTGGTACTGATTTTCCCTGTTCTACCAAGGATAAATAATAAGGGACACCACCTATGGCCATGTAGAGTTCCGTTAATTCTTTTTGGTCAAAAAATATTTTTCTGGCTTTAAGGTATTCGCAGGATTCTTTTAAGGTGAAAGGCAGGAGTTTTATCTTTTGAGTGATTCTATTGTACAAGCCTCCTGTATTATTAATGATGTTATCAAGCATCCAGGTTGCGGCTGACCCGCATACAATAAGAAATAATTGGTGGTATTTTGATTTGGAAAAGTATCTGTTCCAATAAAAATCGAGTGAACCCATAAATTCAGGACTATTTTGAGCTATCCAGGGTAATTCATCGATGAAGATGATAATTTTTTCTTTTGGCTTTTCCTTCATTGTTGTATCTATGGCTGTTTTTAACTTCTTAAAACAGTCTTCCCAGGTATCTGCCTGGATGTTGTTCTCTCCTTTATAAAATTTATATGAAATTTCAGTACAAAATCTGGCTAGAAATATTTCATTTGAGGATTGTTTAGATCCGGTAAATTCAAAAAGAATCCCTTTGTCTTTGAAAAATTCATGAATGAGAAAGGTTTTGCCAACCCGCCTTCTCCCATAAATGGCAAGAAATTCTGGCCTTTCACTATTTAGCCTGGTTTCCAAACAAGATTTTTCCTGTACTCTGCCTATGATGGTGTTTTTCATACAGTGCCTAATTATCCAAAAAAAACATAAAAAACTCCGCTAAATCTATAGTTTCATTATAACATTTAGCTCTTGTAAGATCAATAAATAAGCTAAAACTATAAATGATTATGCATATATAGCGCAAATAATAACTTAATTCAAGCTAAATCTATAGTTATTCAGTGACTTTTAGCTGAAATATTTTTGCTTTGCCTTCTGCCGGAATCCTGCCACGCTTGTATTTTCCCTTTCAGGGCTTGGTTTTTAAACTCCTGACGCGCATTAATGATATAAGTGACTTGTGTTAGTAAAGTCCTAATAATTGGTGACTTATGATAATTTTGAATAATTTTGTACTCCGAATAGAAAAATATTTAAAAACTTTCGGTTGTTTTGTTTTGGTTTTCCGGTTATAATGGAGAGTATAAGGTTTATGAATGAATCTTAGTTTTTTATTTAGATTGTAATGTCTGTTTCTGTTTATAATTATACTGATTTCCGGAAATACCTGTCGGACTATTTTGAATACCGCAGGCAAAAAAATCCCAATCTGTTATTTAAAGATATCAGTTTTGAACTGGGTATGAAATCACCGTCCTATACCACCCTAATTTTGCAGGGGAAGGCTAATATTTCAAAAAAAGCCATTAGTAATGTGGTTAAATTCTGCAGGTTGAAAAAACTGGAAGCAGCATATTTCAAGACCATGGTTTTATTTAATCAGACCAAAAACCATGAAGATAAAAAGGCCCATTTTGAAAAGCTGGTTTCTTTTAAATTGTCCTGTGTATATAAATTCAACACGAATGATTACCAGTATTTTGATAAATGGTATTATTCTGCAATTCGGTCTTTAACAGCCAGTTTTAATATTCGTGACAATTATGCAGAGGTTTCAACCATGCTGGTTCCCTCCATCCGGGATTATCAGGTACGGCAGGCAGTCAAGCTATTGGAAGATTTGAATCTTATTGCCCTTAATGAAGAGGGGTACTACAGGGCCACATCTGTTTATCTCGATACGGGGAAGCATGCCATGTCCACCGTTGTAAATGATTTTGTAATAGCTATGCTGGACAAGGCCAAAGAATCGCTTGATAGATTTCCTAACGAAGACCGGAAATTATCCTGGATTACCTTTAATGTAACCAGGCAGGGTTATGATAGAATTGTAACAGAGATGAGGAACTTTCGCCTTAAAGTTGCGGATATAATTGAAGAAGAAACTGCGGATACGGTTTACCAGTTGAATATGCAGCTGTTTCCTCTCAGCAAATCCGGGCTGGAGCAAATCAATGGGGATTTAACGGATGTTAAAGAAGATGTTTAATAAACTTCCTGCTCCCGTCACTTCGGGTACGCTTCTTTTATGTTTGCTGTTTATGGTAACCGGTTGTGGTACGCTGGAAACTGCTGACCGGGCCACCGGTACAGGCGGGGAAACTATTCAATTGTCAGGTACGGTTGAGAAAACCTCGGGAACAGCTGTTGTTACCCTGTATCCCCGTTCATATAATCCCCGTCTGGATGGCAGTATACCGGATTCTTTAATTGATACTACAGACGAAAATGGCGCTTTTTCTATAAAAAATATCAGGCCCGGTAAGTACAATGTCGAAGCCAGCGGAGAAATGGCCGGGCTTAATGCGCTTTTACAAAATGTAGATGTGCCTGATGTGGTTGATACCGCTATTACTATCGGTCATATTGAACTGGCCGCACCGGGTTCTGTTGCCCTTGCGCTTACTGATGATATTGTCCGTGAAAACGGGTATCTCTACATTCCGGGCACTAGTGTATACACTGAACTGAGTAAGACTGAACTATTGAATGGTTCTGTTGTGCTGTCTGGCATTCCGGCCGGTCTGTTCCCGGAACTGGTGTATGGATACGGCTCTGATACCCTGGTTAATCTGCTTGCAGGGGACATGCAAGTACAACCCGAAAGTACCGTTGTGCTTGAGCCGTTTCATAACTGGAATTATAAACAGCGTATTTATATACATACTGATGCTGCTGGTGCAGGAGTAGACAAAGACCTCTATTTCTTTCCTTTACTGGTAAGACTTGACGGCAGTAATTTTGATTTTTCCCGGGCAGATTCGGCAGGCAGGGATATACGCTTTACCAAAGCAGACGGACAATTACTGTCCTGTGAAATTGAACGCTGGGATGTTACCCTTCAACTGGCGGAACTTTGGGTGCAGCTGGATACGGTATTCGGTAATAATAGCACGCAATATTTTATTATGCATTGGGGAAAAACTGCTGCGGTAAGTGTAAGCAAAGGGGGCGGTGTGTTTGACACTGCGGCGGGTTTCACCGGAGTGTGGCATTTACAGGAAAACAGTATTAATACTGCCGGGCTGTATAGTGATGCAACATTTAATAATGACCGGGGCCAGGGGACTGTACAAAAGGAAGCTGTTACCGGGGCTGTGGGGCCGGGGATGGTTTTTGACGGGACGGTGGATTATATCGATCTGGATGAATCTAAGGGGCTGGATAATGTCAGTGCTTTTACGGTCAGTTTCTGGTGTAATGCCGATTCACTTACTTTTTCCGCCCAAAATGGCATCCTTTCCCGGGGGACTGATGCCCTCAGCGCTTCGCCATATATTTATGGAGTCCAGGGGGATGACCGGATACGCATATATTTTTCAACAGCTGATTCCATCGGGGACGGGGAACTGTTTTCGTCTTCCCTTAGCCAGGGGCGCTGGCATTATCTGAGTTTCAGCTGGGATGGCAGTATTGTCCGTTCTTTTCTTGACGGCGTTGCGGGGGAAGCGGACACTACGTTTGGCGGAAGACTGTCTGTTTCTGATGGCAATAACTGGCTGGGGGCTATGCCCGGAGGCGGTAAATGGGACGGAAAACTGGATGAAATACGGGTAGAAAATGTTTCACGTTCTGCGGAGTGGCTAAAAATGTGTTATGAAACCCAAAAGGCGGGGACAAAAGTTCTGGAGTTTAAAAGCAGTCAGAAATAAGTAATCAGTGATCAGTATCCAGTATTCAGTACGAAAATGCGCTTCGGGAATAACATTCCTGGTATTGGCATCATTTGTATGGCCGGGGGCCCCGTTTCGCTACAGCACCGCTCATGAAGATTCGGTACGGGTCCTGATAATATATAATGATAAAGCGGAAGGGTCCTGGTATTGCCCGGAAAGCACAAAATGGCCGGGGCTCAAAGGCAGGGATTTTGTGCGGGAAGCGATTTCCGGTGTATCACATATAAAATCGGTTAAGTCTTCGGAAGTGAGCTGGGATAGTGTGGCTTCGGCCTGGGCTCCTTTGCTTCCCCATGTAATTGTGCATATTAACGCAGGCTGGTATACTCTGGATGCGGCAACCGTTCCCGGTATTATGGTGCAGGCGGCAAATAACGGAATCGGTCTGGTCGAGGTGGGGGATGATGCCGCTGCCATAGGCAAAGATGTATTTGGATTTACTAATGTGACGAATAATCCCGGCTGGATTTTGGAGGGTGTTGATCATGGTGACTGGCGGACTTATGAACCCGTGTGGTTTTTGCTTGATGATTCTCTGGATGTGCCCCAGGGGTATGGTATAATCACCAATGCCCGGAAATTAATGAATAGCGATACCCTGTTTTTAAAGTCTTTTGGTGAGGAGGACGGCCGCTGCCATGCCGATGCGGACTGGTATAATGTGGGGCCTGGAAATTGGGAAATGCTTACTTTTATGGCCTGGCAGTATGCCAAAACGACTTCTCCCATACCAAAAACCGGCTCGTATATTGCCGGTGAACCGAAATTGTACGCTTCCATCGGTGCTTTCGGCAATGGGACCCGCAGAGGGGCGGCGCTGTCGTTTCAGCCCAATGAAATTGTAAACCGCTATGCTTCTGAGCAGATAGTATATGATGCGGTCATGTGGGCTTCTTTTGCCAGACAGGGATTTGATCTACCCGCGCCGGTTGCAGACCCCGGAAGTAAAACTTTTGAATTTTTTGAAGAAGTGCGTTTAAGGTGCGCGATGGAAGGGGTTGATATATATTACCGTTTAAACAGCGGTGAATTTTTAAAGTATGATGGAACCCCCTTAAGGATTGTTGCAACCGCTTTGCTGGAGGCTTATGCAGCCAAAGACGGAATACTAAACAGTGATACGGTTTCTGAAGTCTATTCAAAAGTACCGCATAATTCATCACTTGAATGTTCAAAAATATCTATGGAACCCCTGGGCGGATATAGTCTGCTTACTGAAGCCGACAGTCAATTTGTTGTGACGCTCACCACTACATACGCCTCACTTGATTCAGTAAAAATTTCTGTTCAGACCGTGTCTGGTAAGGATGCGGAATTACCTGTTATTACAAACCCGGTGAATACCGGTGAAGCACTGGTATTTGTTGATACCGTCCTGTTTGCTGTGCGAACAGCAGATACACTAAATGGCTTTGTTGAAGCCGGACCCTATGACAGTGTGCGTGTCAACTGGATAAATCCGGTTAATAATGAGGATTCCCTGTCTGTCTCTTTTGCGGTACGTCCTGCTCCGAATATCGGAAATTTGTATTTTGCCGATTCTAACTGGCAGCAGATAGCTCTTCTTACCGGATCTGAGAGCCTGCTTTATGTGGTATTGGAGGACCAGGTTTTTGATTCTGCCCGATTAAGTGAATATGTTGTTACTCTTAGCAACAGCAAAGGTCTGGGAAATACCAGTTTTCCGGACAGGGAAACATACCCGTTTATTGAACTTTCTCCCGGAAAATATGGTGTTGAGGTACCGGTGAATCTTTCGGTTCCGTCACCTCCGGTTGAAAAAGAAAATGGTGTTTTTGAAATACGGGTTGGCGATGACCTTAAAGCGGGGTATCTTGACCCGGTGGACTTAATGGCGGCCGGTGACAGCAAGGGGTTCGGGGTGCCCAACCAGCAGCCGGGGAGGGTCGTTTTTACTAATGCTGATTATAGTACACCGGTGCAGCTGTCCTCCGGGGGGACCTGGGATATTGCTTCGGGAAACATTTATTTGCTTTATCAGGATGATTTTGTTTCTGCAATTACCCAAAAGCCGGCGCTGATAACCATTACCAGTACAGACTGGTTTGGTAATCACTTCATAGACCGCGAAACCGTTAATCTTGTGTTCAGGGAGCAGCAGGCTGATATTGGCATTTGGGGGGCGGCATTACCATTAACAGACCGTTTGCCTGTACGGTCCGGAGACGGTAGGCTGCAATTTTATTTTTCTGCAGCTGTTTCGGTAAATATTGCTACCCATAAATCCGGAATAGCGGCCGTTCCTGCAGGGGATACGGTGAGTACGATAATCAAAGTGGCCGCAAGAAATCATGGGGAAAAAATAATAATAACTGATGCTGAAAACGGAAACGCAGTAAGCAGATTCACTGTTCAGGTAAGCGTGTGCGTTGAAGATCAGGACTTCTCTATAAATGCTGTTGACACTGTTTTGCTGGATAAAGTTGAATGTGAACATTCCGGTGACCTGTTGAACGATTTGCGGCTTGTGCAATCCTCAGATACATCTGCATTATATTGTGCCGTTTTTCCAAAGGGGGAAGCTTCTGCGGGAAGTATAGCTGATAACAAACTTCATTGCCAGGATGTGGATTATCTGGCTGCCTTTTATACGGACCCGGTATATGGTACAAAAGCCAGGAAAGTGGCAGCTATTTATGATACAACGACTTTAGTTATTGGCTTTTTTGATCTTTCAGGTAAAGCTTTAAGTGCGGTATCAGAAAAATATAGTGAACAGGTACTGATACGGCTCAGGCATAAAACAATTTCATTAAATAAGGCGGATACCCTTACCGTAGTATTTCGGACAGACTCAGGAGATACGCTTGATTTGCAGGTTGTGGAGACTGCGCCGGCCAGTGGTATATTTGAGGCCGTTATGAATATAGGTTTTTCGGAAAAGCCTGATTTTAAGGATAACAGGCTGGATGGAAAGCTTGATGTAACAAACCGATATAATACGGCGCGGATTGCCGGAGAAATTGACGGAGCATCGGTAAGCCTTACAATGGAAGCTGCCTATATTCCTCCTGACCGGGCCTGGATTGTGGATGGAAACGGAGACGGTCAGGGTGATTCGGTGTATATTTCTTTTCTGGGAGTGCCGGATAGGGTGCCTTTAACGGTTTCCTCTATTGACTGGCCCCGGGAAGGATTTCAGGAATATACGGCAGAAGCTGATACCGCTGTTCCCCTGAACAGTGATATTAATTATGCCTTTAACCGTTTTTCTGTAATTTCTGCGGTTATACCCGGTGTGCTGGATACCGGTCTGAAAATTTTTCCTGTGGGGGCTACTTATAAGGATAATGATAACCCGCCATCACTTATACTGCCTGATAACAAATATTTTCGCGGGCGGGAAGTAGACATTGAAGATGGTATTGGCGCTATTGTTACTGCTGCGATAAAAAGACCATCGGACAACCGTTTTTATCAGGCTGGCAGGGGAGCCATGCAGAAAACTCCTGATACCCTTGAGATTCACCTGTCAGAAAAAATCAGGGCACTGCATAATGTTGGGAATCCCTGGGATTCTCTGTTTTGTTTTTCGCCGCCGGGACAGGGTTATTCGGTTTTTTATCCGCTCCAGTCTTTGCCGGGGGTAAAGCCCCAGGTCCGGGGCACAGACAGCCTGGTATGGATATTTATTGTTGATAATAGTTTAAAAACCAAAAAGCCGCTGGTGGATGATGAATTATTTATGAATCCGAATGCTTCCTATACCGACGCTTCAGCGATGAAAAACCGCCCGCAGGCCATAAGAAAAATTATAAAGGGAGCTGATTACGTTAATGTGATCACCGCTTCAAATGTGTTTGTGCCGGTTGCGGGCCTGGCTGCGGATAATCCGAAGTTTCTTGCTGTTAATGTGTATCGTGAAGAAGACGGAGAAGTGTTTCCGGGAAGGAACCTGCATAGCGTAAAAAATATATCAGGCAGCTATACCCGACAGCAAATGTGGGTACCTCCGGTGGGGCTTGGAGAAGACGGAACGGTGAAAGCTTTGGTTTCTGATTGTATGCCGGGCAAACCGGAAACCGTTAAGGCTGAAGTTTTCCCTGCCAATTGTCTTACTGCTGTTCAGGTTTTTTCAACTGATGCTTATCGGGCAGATATAACAATTTTTGACCAGCTGGGGAAATATGTACATGGCTCCATTCAGTCTTTTGGTGATTGCGGTGAACAAAATAATCCTGATCGCCGTACAGGTAAAGGTATGCAAAGCTGGCTGGTCTGGAACCAGAAGGATTTAGACGGTCATTTTGTGGGGACAGGGGTATATTTCTGGAGAGTCGTGTTTACCTCTGGCGGCAGGAAGCATATCGCAGTTTACCGGCAGGGGATACTGCGAATGGAACATGATCCGGATAACAGCTGCGCAAAATAACTATTCGTAATCATTTTAAATCCTGATTTCTTCCAGGTAACTTTCTTTTTTAAAACGAAAAAAAGCGTGTTTTAAGGAATGCGGTTGACGTTATTTTGTTGCGTTTTAGCAGGTCTAAAGAAAAATAAATGATAAATAAAACCTTTTATAAGAAATAAATAGATAATATATAAAA
>JADFYW010000087.1 GCA_015232855.1 Fibrobacteria bacterium | reverse complement strand
CTTCTAACATTTGTATTTTTATATTAGAGCCAACGACGCAAAAAAAGAAGTCACTGACAAGGCTCTGAATACCAGCATATCAAAATTTGCCAAGTATGGTTTTTTCAAAGCCACGGGCAAAGTGTTTACCTCATTAGAAACCCGCCTTGGACTAAGGGCTATGTCGAAAGCCATCCCGGTGGTTGGTATGGTTTTGGGTGGCGCAGTAAACTACCATACCACCCGTAAGACCGGGCTGTTAGCAAAAGAATTTTACGCAAACCAACAGCCAAAGGTAGCCTGATTAAAATGGTTTCTTTTCGTAACACATACTGTAACAATGTCATTCCCCGGCTTGACCGGGGAATCCATGAAGATAATGGGCTTAAGTCTTTTAACTTGCGCAACGATGTGCGCTGGATTGTCCGGTCAAGCCGGACAATGACAATATTAGGCTCATTACTCACAAATATGGCACAACCTAAACGCCAGATGGTGGCATGCAGAGCACTGCTGTTACTTTTGTTCTTATCTTTACCGCTCTTTGCCCAGCCCGCTCCTCTTGGAGAAGCTGTCCGGCAAAACAACGTACAAAAGTACCGTAATTTACATCTGAACAAACTGCCCAGCCCCAAAGAACAAAATGCCGCCGGAAAACAATTTTCAGAAGGCCACTGGCACGGGTTAGAAGTTATTCCTTTGAGTCAGGAACTCGCCCAGGAGTATGACATTCCAGCAGGCACCGAAGGTCTTTTAATTGATGAGACGGTACTGGAAGCCTGTGAAGATGGATTTTTTGCAGGAGACGTGATTCAGTCAATAGAACACTACCCCACCCGTAGCTTAGAAGAATTTCTTCAGGCTACTATGAAAGTACAGGGGCGGAAGTCTGTCCGAATCCAAATCTGGCGTTCAGCCCACACCCAGGCTCTTACCGGGGACATTGGTATTGTTGAGAACTTAAAAGCCCGGGCCCAGACCATGAACAAAACATCCATGGCCGGACACACCCTCACTCTTACCCTTACAGCGTCTCCCATTTATCATAAACTGGGGTATGCTAATATGGACGCAGCTCCTCCCATACAGCCAGGCTCTATTCCTCCCCATAAAACCAGACAGCAAAATCAGAAATGTACAGATTGCCATGTATTTATGAATACCGGCGGTCAGTTGGCTGTTGATGCAGGCGACCTTGTTCCCAATCCACCCGATATCGTAGCAGGTACCATCCGGCCCCACGAACCCCGCGGCCAATGTAATTTTTGCCACCAGATTGTAAAAGACAGCTTATCCACAGCCTATGCGCCGGTTCCCTCAGGCCAGGCAGCTGCCTTCGTTCAACCTCCCACTATTACCAAAAATGCGGTCTGCCCCCATAATCCAAGGGGCGATTGCAATACCTGCCATACCATTTTAAAAGATGGCAATGTCGGCGCAGCATTACCGCACGCCCCCAAAACACCCACCGGCCAGAATGTATCATTTCCCCAGTTCCTGTTGCAGCCAAAACAGGGAGCCTACAACCTGCTTGACTCCACCCAACCACACGGAAGCGAATACAAGTCATTTAACCAAAACCGCCTCAAATGGCTGGGCATTGAGGCACTTTCGGTAAATCATCAAATAGCCCAACAGTTTGGTCTTGTTAACTCACACGGCGTTCTTATTGAAGCTGTTGACCCCACCTCCCCTGCCAAAGGCGTTGGCCTTAAAGCAGGAGATATCATTACCCACGTAGGTAATATCCGTCTTCAGGACCTCAACCATCTCAATCAGATTGTGGCACCACTTCAGTCGGGCGAAGAAATACAGCTTACTATTATAAGAGACGGTAAAATGTTTAACCTGGGTTTCTTTTTAGGAAAGAACCCTGGAACGTCCCTTGGCCGTGGTTCCCTTAATTACCCCTCCCCCGTTAAGATTATCTGGATCCTCGGGGCATTTATCCTGGTGTATGTACTGGTCATCAATAACCTGGTCAGCCGCATCATCGCCTTCCCCATTGGCGCGGGCCTGGTACTCTTTATCGGGTATACTTATGGTTTTTATGATATATTCCAGGCGCTGGATGTAATCAATTTTAATGTGCTCATATTTATATTCAGTATGAACTTTATGACCACCGTGCTAAACGAAGCAGGGCTTTTTTCCTATCTCTCCAAAAAAATAGCTCTGGTAACTCTGGGCGACCAGGTTAAACAGTTTGTCCTTTTCTGCATACTCACCTACGGTATTTCAGCCTTTGTAGATAACATTGCAACCATCATGGTTGTTGTGCCCCTAACTCTGGCTCTTTCCCGTGAACTCAATTTTGACCCCCGGCCTCTTATTATCGGTGAAATTATCGCTTCCAATCTGGGCGGCGCTTCCACCATGTTCGGTGACTTCCCCAATCTCTTAATCAGTATGTCCACCGACCTGCAATTCACTGACTTTCTCATGTATGAACTCCCGGCATGCCTTATTATGCTGGCCGTTATGCTTATTTATATCATATACAGCCACAAAGCAGAATGGGACAAACATCCCATAAAATACAATACCCGGCTTTTTAACCGTATCCGTAAAGATTTAAAAACAGCCATTACCAACAAACCCGCTCTTATCAAAGGCCTCTCTATTTTTGCCTTAGTGATAGTAGGACTCATCATCGCAGCACCTCTTGGTGTCAACCCCACCTACATCGTACTGGGCGGCGGTATTTTACTTCTGCTAACAAGTGGCATAAACCAGATCACCATCCTCAAGCAAGGCGGTTGGAACGACGTAATCTTTTTCGCAGCCCTCTTCGTAATGGTTGGCGGCGCAGAGGCCTCTGGCCTGCTTTCTTTTATCGCAGACGATATCATCTTCCGGTTTTCTTCAGGTAACATCCTGGCCTCCGCCATACTCCTGATGTGGTTTGCGGCTTTCTTTACCGCTTTCATGAACGCAGGACCCACCGCGGCAATTTTCATCCCGATTATTATCAACATCGATATCATTCCACCCAACAATCTCTACTGGTGGGCACTTTCTCTGGGCGTACTTTCAGGCTCCAGCGCAACGCTCTATGGTGCTTCCGGCGGTCCACTTGCCTCATCTCTTATTGGAAAGTTTATTAAAATCAACAAAAAGAATATTGGCCCCGAGTCTCTACTCTACAGTTTAAAACGCCAGGCAATCAGTTTCCAGGATTACTTCAAAATCGGCGGTCCGATACTACTTATGTTTTTAATTATCTCAACCCTCTATGTATCGTTTCTGTATTATATAAGTTAAGATTATGTTGCACACGAATTCAACGCAAAGGCGCAAAGGCGCAAAGACTACGCAAAGGGTGTTGTTTATTAAACAAATTAGTGCCAATAGTATGTCATTGCCCGGCTTGACCGGGCAATCCACAAGGATTATGGCTAATTTTGTGCGCACTGCTGTGCGCTGGATTCCCCGGTCAAGCCGGGGAATGACTGGTATGTGTCTCCAATTAATATGTGTAATTATGGGACTTTCCATCTTCCTTTCCTGCTCCACCGAGACTCCTCATTCCATCACCCACGATACCGTCCTCGAAATGCAGCTCGCCGAAAAAGCAAGCCGCGTGGGCCTCTACCTTGCCGCAGCCAGGCAGGCCGAATCTGAAGGGCTAAACCAGGCAGCTATCTATCTCTCAGAAGTGGCCCAGGAAGAAATGGACCAGCTAAGCCAGATAGTCCTTTTAAGAGCAGAGGTAAAAAGCACCACTGCGAAAACCATCAAAGAACTTATCCAGTTAGAAAAAACAGCAGCCAGTGTTACCTATCCCCGGATAATAAGTACTGCCACCACATTTAAAGACCATGAACTCATCACTCTTTTTGAGCAACTCGTAAAAGATGAAGAAAGACACATTGGCGGCCTGAACGGGTTGTTAAAAAAGTAATTGATATGAACCAGACCGAGACCACACTTTCCACACAAAAAATTCTGTCAATAGCAGGCCTTGTGCTCTTTGGCTCTTTGGCTCTTTGGCTCTTTGGCTCTAATATAAAAATACAAATGTTAGAAGTTATTAGTCTTATAATTTTAGGTGCGGGCATAGGAGCCTATGGCACTATGGTAGGCATCGGCGGTGGTCCATTACTGGTTCCGGTCTTTCTTTTAGTGTATAAAATGGCACCGGTTAATGTAGTAGCCACATCTCTCTGCGTTATCTTTTTCAATGTATTCTCAGGGACTCTTGCTTATTCCCAATTTAAACGGATAGACACGGTGAGTGGTGTTAAATTTGGTATTGCCGCCATCCCCGGCGCTATGCTGGGTTCATTTCTTTTGCCCTTTATCTCCGTCCGTTTTTTTGAATTGATACTCGGAACATTGTTCCTCCTTTTATCCTGCTATATTATAGCGGAACTTATCCTTGCCTTCACCCTGAAAAAAACCATGAAAGAACTCAGGGGTATGCAGCTTCGCAATATCTCGGTTGACTTTTTTAAGAGCTGGAAAAGAACAGACCGGATCATAGTAGATCACAATAACAAAAACTATTTTTACAAAGTAAATGAAAAGCTGGGTATTATTGTCACGTCAATCGTAGGCTTCATAGCCCCAATTATCGGAACAGGCGGCGGCACCCTTCATGTACCCTTATTAAACAAAGTACTTGGTTTCCCAATCCATATCGCCACTGCAACAGCCACCTTTCAACTTATGATTGTGGTACTCTTTGCCCTGGTTCCCTATATAAGTATGGATGCCATAGATTATCATATAGCCCTCCCCACCGCCATCGGTACCCTGTTCGGTGCCCGGCTGGGAGCAACCTATTCAAATAAAATTTCTGAAGAAAAACTATTTTTAGCTTTAGCCGTCGTATTGTCAATATTATCAATAAGACTGCTACTGTTAAGTATTGGATAACAAACTAAAAAGGAGACACCATGTCAGAAGATAAAGAAGTCATCTTAGAAGGTAAAATCTGGGCTATTATGTCCTATCTCTGGATACTTTGCCTGATTCCTTTAATTTTGAAAAAGGATAATGAATTCAGTTTTTTTCATGCCCGGCAGGGTCTGGTACTTTTTGTAGCCTCCATAATATGCGCTGGCCTCATGATGGTACCCTTTATTAATTTTATTGTTCCCACCATCCATCTTTTAATTTTTGTTTTTAGCCTCATGGGTATATTCAATGCCCTCATGGGTAAATACTGGAAAATCCCCATCATTGGGAAATATGCAGAAAGAATCGAATTATAATACGAAAACGCTATGAGTAACCAAAATTTTTGGGTTTTCATTGCGTTATACATTTATTTTTTACGTAACCCTGCATTTTATTCATTTTTTTTAAGAGTTTTAAAATAAAAAAAAAAAAACCAGGAAGAAAAGGAGCAACTCATGGATAACGAAGCCAAAAAGACCGAAGAGGATATCCAGGAAACCACAGCCCCGGAACAAACAGCCTCAATAGATGCCGAAGCGAAAGAATCTGAAGCAGAAACCGCTGTAGCGGCAGAGCCTGAAGCTGAAGCCACAGAACCTGATGTAACCGAAGAACAATCGGCCCAGGCCGAAGCTACAACAGAAGTGTCAGTTGAAGAAACTGTGGCCAAAGAAGAAGAATCAAATATCTCAGAAGAACCGGAACCGGTTGCGGAAGAAGAAGACATTAAAGAAGAAACAACAGAACAACCAGAAGCAAAAGGAGAACCCGAAATGGGTGCAGCAGCAATAGCAGCCACAGACGAAAACATAGCGGCCCTTGACGCCGAACTTGAAGAAACCAATGAAGCCGTTGAGCAAGTTGACGAAACAGAAGAACAACCATCTCTTTGTGGAAGTGTAAAAAAGGCTTTTATGATTTGCCCCAAACTACTGGTACATGTACAAATTTGTAACTGGCCCAAAAAGGCAGCTGAAAAGGCAAAAGCCTTAGTTGCTAATTCAGCCAGTAGCATTGTGAAACTGCCTAAGCTTCGCAAACAAATCAAACGCACCTTCTCAGACGTGGGTTCCAGAGTATACGAACTGCACCTGAACGGCGAATCTAATATTATTGCTGATGATGAAATCAAATCTGCAATAGACCAGGTAAAAAGCTATGAAGGAGAGATCGAAGCTATTGAGACCAGAATGATTCATCCGGAAAAGCAGACGGCATAAGCGTTTTTATGGTATTGCGCAAATAGTTGCAAAAAGACTTCTATGTTGCGCATTAACATACGCTGGATTACCCGGTCCAGTCCCATCGGGCCTTGGCAAGCAAGCCGGGTAATGACAGTGGTGAATTTTGTACACCGAGGTATGACACTGCATATTTATAAGGTAATGACTTTTTAATAACACATACGAACATCATAATAATTCCAATAGAATCACCATGGGGATACAAAAAAAAGACACTACATCATTCGAAACGGTAATCAATGATTACGATGAGATTCTATTACGCAAAAAAGAAGAACTGGAACAATACAAATCTCGTCTCGATACCCATCCTAAAAAACTGCCTAGCGACAGAAAAACAAAAGTGCTTATGAAACGACGATACAAACAGCTCAAGAGAAAAATTGCACACCATGTCACCCCCAAAATTTCAAAGGTGTTTTTTGGTGTAACGGCCCTCCCCCTGGGGAGTTTGCGGGCAGCCCGTAACGAAGGCCTTAAATACAAGGCTGTTTTAATTAATTCACGTTTAAACCGCCTGATCAAACATTTAGGAAGCGAAATCTATGACCTTGATCAAACTGGAATATCTTCCGTTATGCATCATGACAATGTTACGGCTGCTCTTGCCCGTATTGATAATCTCCGAGAGGAACTTTTAAACATAAAACAAATGGTTTTAAACAGCGGAAAGCCCCAATAGTATGACGAAAATAATATCAATATCCAAAAAGGTTTCCAGGACAGGAGTATAAATCATGGCTGTTTTAACCGCATCAAAAGAAAAAAAGTTTACTACCTGCTGGAAAGCCAAACGTATGAGTGAACCCCGCCTGGCCCAAAAATTTAAACTGACACTGGCAGAAGTGAAACAACTCAAACAGGCCATCCTAAACGGCGAGACGGTAAAAGTTGAAGACGTAAAACCAGCCCCGCAACCAGCCGCCCCATACCGGGCAACCGAACCATCAACAATTTATAAACTAAAACGTTTCGCTCTCGATTTAGACAACGAACTCAGAACATTAGAAAGGACCATCGCAAGATTGGCATAAAAAAAGTTATCAGTATTCAGTTATCAGTACTCAGTAAATTAATGGCATCCGCTCCGTCACTTCGAGTAGCACTCTTTTTGGTGGCGTGACCGACACGATGTCGGGAATGCCGCTGAAGCCAGGATGGCGGAAAAGCGGCGATCGAGAAGTATTTCGCGAAGCGCTTTTTGTAACTGACAACTGAAAACTGACAACTGAAAACTGAAAACTCATATGTTTACCACAACCAACACCAAACTCTGGAAACAAGACGACAAGCTTATCCGCTTTGATCTTACACGTGTGGATTCTTTCACAGCAGACGAAACAAAGGCCTGCGCTGATGAATTACTCCGTTTGTGTGGAGACGATTCATGGCCCGTGCTGGTTGATATTAAAAATGCAAAAGGCATACAAAAACTGGATCTTGATGGGATTATCCCCGAAGATGAAACAGAGAAAGCAGTGCATTCTGCAGCATTTGTATTCCCCGGGCGCCTGAGCAAACTAGCGGCCCAGGCATGGCTCAAACTTAATAAGCCTTCTGTTCCTGTTAAACTTTTCATTGACCTTTCTGAAGCAAAAAAATGGCTCCTTTCTTTAACGAAATAAAGTTTTGCCCTGCTTCTAAAAGCGGGAATTCGGCAAAAGCCTGTAGGCGTTGTCTTCGTATTGTCGGACATACAGACCTTATTATAAGTCTGGTGATGCTCGCGGTAAAGCTCACTGTTGGTTATATAACCGGGAGTAAGGCTCTGGTTGTATCATCCATGTATAGCCTTCAGAACTGTATCTCCGCTATTATTATTGTAACGGACGAAAAGTCCCGCAAACAAGCCGACAAAAACCATCCCTATGGTCATGGTAAAATTCAAATCGCAGCCCTTGGGGTAACCAGCCTTTTGGTTGTAATTAGCGTTGCCGCCCTTTGCGGAGCCGTGCTTCACAGTTTAATGTACCACATGCAGAGCCCACCGGGGCACTCAGCTGCGGTTATAGCCTTTATTTGTGCTGCGGTAAGTCTCGGGATGGCAAAATACGCAGGTTGTGCTTCCGGTAAAAACGCCAGCCTGGCAATGCATACCCATTCATTCCACGTAATATTTGACGCCATTGCTTCTCTGGTGGTAATTGGCAGTGTCGTAGGCTCCCATCTTGGTTTTAAACTCCTGGATGCCTACCTGGCTATAGCCATGGCCATTCATGTAGTTTGGTATGCCTGCCTTATGCTACAAAACACAGCAAGAGGCCTCATGGATGCCTCTATTAGCACAAGGAAGATTAAAATAATTTATACCCTGGTCATGAACATCCCGGAGGTAGAGCAAGTATCATCCCTAAAAGCTGTTCGCTCCGGGGCCAACATACTGGTTTCTATGTCTATCGCTCTGCCAGGGCAAGTATCTATCCTAAAAGCTGATAGCATCAGAAAAAAAGTCACAAATGCCATAAAAGAAAAAATTGCCCATGTTGATAATGTACTGATAGGGTTTGACAGCACAAAGGAACCCGCATGATTTCAACTACTGAACATAAAACACCAAACAAGGTACGAAGAGTATTGAAGGATTATTGTGGATCCGCCAGTAACACTGATGCTCTTTATCAGCGAAGCCATTATATAACTTCAAAATTCAAAAATCGGTGTTCGGTGTTCATTTTCCCTTGTTCTTTATTCAATCATATCAAAGATAAATTCAACAAATGAAAACTTCCTGTAGCCCATCTAACCTCGAAAAGTGCAAACACTGCGCCACCCGTGTAGCAGTGCTTACGGTGTTTGGCAATCTGGCCCTGGGTTTATTCAAGGTAGTAGTGGGGATGCTTGATGCCAGTGCCAGCGTAACTGCGGACGGTATACAATCATTTGCCTGTGCCGTGGTTGCTATATTTGTAATGTTGGGTATCAAAATCGCCCGGAAACCTGCCGACCTCAAATTCCCTTATGGGTATGGAAAGGCCGAGTTCCTGGTATCTATAATTTCTTATACCGGGCTCTTTGGCCTGGGAATTTTCGTATTTGTCGGTTCCGTATTATTATTGATGAGTGAGCGGGTTTATGAGCCTAAACTCATAAACATACCAGTTGCTTTTATATCTATTATCATAAACTACATGATGTACCGCTATTCTGCTTGCGCGGCAAAGGCCATGAATAGTGCCGGACTCCAGGCCAATGCCAAACAAAATTTCGTGGATATGCTCACTTCCTGTGGTGTAGCGGTGGGTGTTTCCCTTTCTCAAATAGGCGGTGCCTGGCACAAATTTGATACGGTGGTGGCAATTATTATTGGCCTGATCATCATGAAAGAAGCGGCTTCTGCCTGGTGGGCTGATCTCGCAATACTCATTGACTCAAGCGCCCCTGCTGGTACAGTAAAAAAGCTCAGGAATATACTTTCACAAGTAGCAGAAACCCGTAAGGTTGTATACATAAAGGCCAGAAGCATTGGAAAAGGCATACTGGTAGATATGGGAATAGAAGTCTCCCCTACCCTCAGCGTGTCCCAGAGTGAACTATTATCAAATCGAATTGTATTGAAAGCAAAAGCCGTGATGCCTGAGCTTGATAATGTTAATGTATATCTCTACCCGGCTACTGAAGATAAAACGAGTTAGTTACTGTCGTTAAGTTAAGAGTATTTCAAAGAACAATATGCTAAAACCAAGTCATTCCGGCTTGTCCGGAATCAAACATAACAGCTAGTTAAAATCAGCTATTTTGCATACCC
Source organism: Fibrobacteria bacterium (assembly GCA_015232855.1). Taxonomy (GTDB): domain Bacteria; phylum Fibrobacterota; class Fibrobacteria; order UBA11236; family JADFYW01; genus JADFYW01. Next base: position 10,061 of record JADFYW010000087.1, on the reverse strand, counting down.
GGCAGCTTCCTTTAACCGGACGGATCTGCAATGCAAATGCATATCTGGCCAGTTTTAAGACCCTTTTTTGGGGTTAACATCCCCCTTTATTGCCTCATACAGTAGTATTCTTTCAAATTTCTTTTTTTGTTCCATCTTCACCAATGGAAATTCTAATTACCAGGTAATACCTTTATGTTTTATTTCAACATTTCTCAATTCTGAAACTGAGCCAGGAGTTCTGCAAACTTATTTATGCTTATGGGCTTAGAAAGAAACCCGTCCATACCTGCTTCAGTACATCGGTCCATATCTTCTTGTCGCGAAGCTGCGGTAAGCGCAATAATCGGGACCGGATGATTTTGTTGTTTTTGCTGTTCTTTGATAATAGCTGTTGCCTCAAAGCCATTCATTTCCGGCATATGCACATCCATCAGCACCACATCAAATTTATCTTTATTAAAAAGCGCAATTGCCTCTTTACCATTATTTGCCACCTTTACCCAATGTCCCATTTTAGTAAGGAATTTAACCGCAAATTTCTGGTTGATATTGTTGTCTTCGGCAAGGAGTATGTTCAATTTACTTTTAGATTCTTGTAAACTATGCCTGGTAATGAGTTCCCGGGTATCGCCCGTTTTTTCAGATCCACCTAGCACCGTCAACAGGGCTTTGATAAGGTCTTCCTGAATTACCGGTTTGAGCAGATAGGCATTTATCCCCAGCTTCCGGCATAATTCGCCATCACCTTTTCTTCCCCCGGAGGTGACTATGGCTATCTTGGTTTGAGCTAGTTTTTTATTTTTTCGAATTTTCTCGGCCAGGCTAAACCCATCAATTACCGGCATATAAGAATCGGTAATAATTATTTTAACCGGCCGGGACTCTGTTTTTTCCAGTTCATGCAGAGCCTCTTCAGGTGAATTAATAGCCCGGACATCAACACCCCAATCTTGAAGCATCTTTTCCAGAATGCGTAAATTAGTTGGATTATCATCCACCAATAACACAGGAAGGCCTTTGAGTATTTTTTCTTGGGCGGGTAATAATTTTTTTTGGGCGTTTTTTTGTAATATAAATTCACCTGAAAAATGAAACGTACTCCCCTTATCCTCTTCACTTTCCAGCCAAATCTTACCACCCATCATCTGAACCAGTTTCGTTGATATGGAAAGCCCCAGACCAGTTCCTCCATATTGACGGCTAATAGAAGTATCACTTTGCGAAAAGGCCTGGAAAATAAGCTCCTGTTTGTCTGCGGGAATGCCACTGCCGGTATCACTTACGCTAAAATGAAGACGGGTAGATGTTTTTGATTCTTCCTGTATCCTAACCCCAACCGTTATCGTACCGGTAGGGGTAAATTTAATGGCATTAGTAAAGAGATTAAGTAAGACCTGACGCAGCCTTCCAGGGTCACCCACCAGGGCATCCGGTACATCAGTATCCACATCCATAATCAATTTCAAGCCCTTTTCATAGGCCTTAATTGAACTCCCTTTTATAGTGGTCGCAATAGTATGTCGCAAACTAAAAGGAATAGACTCAAAATCAAGTTTCCCCGCTTCAATCTTTGAAAAATCAAGCACATCGTTAATAATATTCAGGAGATTATCCGAACAGTCTTTAATGGTCCGGGCATACTCCTCCTGGTCATTTCTCAGCTCTGTTGATAACAACAAGTCCGTCATTCCAATCACACCGCTCATGGGCGTACGTATTTCATGGCTCATGTTTGCAAGAAAATCACTCTTGGACTTTGTAAACGTTACTGCTTTTTCTTTTTCCAGGCGTAAATGCGCTTCCAGTTCTTTTCGCTCAATATAACGTGAAATTTGATGGGTATATGCGTTTACCAGTTCCTGCTCATGTATGGGAATAAACTTCACTTTCTTATTAATATAACCCACCACGAGCTTACCCCTGTTTTTACCATTAATAGTGATGGGGACGGTTATGACACTTGTTATCTTTTTTGGCTTAACACATCCGGTATACACTATTCCATCTAACGAAACCTCACAGTAAGTTTTATCAGTGTACTGCATACTCGGTGGTACAATTTTCCGGGTAAAAACATCAAACACCTCTGACGCTGATTTCCCTTTATCATTTAAGAGTTCATTAAGCTCATACAACCCTGTCAGTTCTTTTATCCGTTCCTGCTTTTCTCTTTCAGATTTTTTCAAAGTCTCCAATAACATGTTTTGTTCGGTAAGATCAGTTGCAATGCAGATAATATTTCGTTTGTCGATACAATGTTGTTTTTTGTTTTTAAAATGAGGGCACTTTGATAGTGCTCCTTTTTTCGGACACTCAGCGCCCCTCATTAAAAGGCAGGTAAGGGTAACCGGCAGTTTTGTTCTGGCCTTTGTTTTCAACACCGCGTCATGCTTAACCACCCTTCCCTTTGAAACAAGTTGTTCCAGGAGCGGATGAATCTGTCTATTACCGCCCACAAGCAGCTGTTCAACCCGCATACCGGTTAATACCTGTTTATCATATCCCAGTAATTCCACTCCAACATTGTTTACACTCTGCACAATTCCTAACGGGCTTGTAACAATGAGCATATCGGTCATTGAGCGAAGAATATATTCGGTATAATTCTGCTGATTTTCCATATGGACTCTATATAGTTTTTTTAATGTTTTCTTTATTAGTGGCGAGTTACTTGAATTAAGTATACCACATTTTTAAAATAATGCAATGATTATTTCAACACTATCGTTATCATATAAATTTAAATGAAAATTATTCAAAACAATCAATTTCCTTCATAACAGGAAGCCGAATAAGGCTTAACGCGTTAAGAAGGTAATTCTATATATATCATAGTGGGTTATAGGGAACTGAAGAAACTATTTCTTTCCTCATTTCACCTGTTTCTAAAATTTCTCAAAAAAAGGCTTATTTAATGGATACGATGCTTAGTCCGTGGGTAAACCATCTAGATTGCCCTCTCCCCTTTTCTCTCTTCTCTCCTCTCACCTCTCTCCTCTCCCTTCTCTCCTCTCCCTTCTCCCCTCTCACCCCTCTCTCCTCTCCCCTCTCCCTTCTCACCCCTCTCTCCCTTCCCCTCTCACCCCTCTCTTTTCTCCAATCCAATATCTTGATCGGTTCTATAGCAGAATCTGTGGGTGATTTTAAACATTGTCTTTTTGTTTTTGTAGCGTAAATTGGAGTACTGGAGTACTGGATTGTTGGATTAATGGGAAAATAGCGTGATAATAATGAATATTGTTGAATGTTCACAATAACAGAAAGATTTAATATGTGACTATCAAATTGCATCTGTCTTTTTCAGAATGTTTAGTGCTATCAAAAGCAATTTTTTCAACATTTTCAATATTTTAACCCAATACACCAACACTCCAGTACTCCATTCTACCCACAGATTCTGCTGAGGAACCTCTTGATCTTATTCATAATTTGAGTAAGGAGTTGTTTTGAGAGGAGAGAGAAGAGATGGGAACGGAGAGAGGAGAGAGGAGTGAGGAGAGATGAGAGAGGAGAGAGGAGAGAAGAGAGTGGAAAATGGAGAGAAGAGAGAAGAGAGAGGAGGAGAATAGAGAATGGAGAAATGGGAGAGGAGAATGGAGAGACGGGAAAGACCAACCTATACAACAAGAACCCAACCCTGAGTTCTTAACAAACGGATGCAAAAAATGTATTTGGTATAAAGGGCCATCGCCCTTTTTAGTTATTCAGATTTAGTAGCTTTTTTAATCTTTTTTGAAGCGGAATTAACAAAACCGGAGGCTTTTTCTCTAATCTTTTTGATAAGTTTGGGGTTTCTACTATTGAGCATTTCTGTGCCTAAAGCACCTAAAAACGCACCTACTACCAGCATACCTATTGGACCCATAATCGTATCTCCTGTTAAGCCGCTTGACCGGCTGTTTTTTGATAACCTTCTACAAATGATTCTTTGATAGCTTTTATAGATCTTTTCGTAAGATCCGCTGATCTAACAACTTTAGCACCAGCAGCTTCGGCCAGGGTTTTACTTTTACCAAAAGCACTCATCAATACCGCTCCGGCAAAAACTCCGGCTATAATTATACCTGCTGTTTTCATTTCCATAATCTTCTCCTGGGTAGAAAGCGATAGGTTAGTTTATTAACCCTATGCTTCTAACGAATTTTTAATGGTTTCTTCCAGTTTTTTGAGTTCATCATCCAGATTAAGAATATTATTCTGAAAGATACCGACCTTTGAAGGTCTTGTGGGTTCCACAGATGGCTTTTCAAATTGTGAAAACTGTTTCTCGATTCTTGATAGTTCATCTGTCAGACTACTTTTTACATGGGTGCCAGGAACCGAAGGCTGTATTTCATCAGAAGGCACAGATTCTGATTCACCAGTCACCACCTTAGTTAGTTTAATGGTAGAGCCAGCTACGACTCCTACAGCAGCGCCAGAAAGCCATACGCCGGAAAGAAGAAGTTGTGCGGTACACTTTGCGGTACCTGATACAAAAGCCATGGGATAGGATAAACACATATTCATATAAATTATCTTATTTGTACTATTATCTCTAGTTTTTTATAAAAAGTAACTGATAATTTTAGCAAATACCAGTCTTTTTCCCATTTTATCATAAAATCAGTCCGGTTTACCCCATAAAAAAATTTAGATTTAAGACAGATTAAACTAAGTATCAATCACCCGGGGATACCCTATTGTCTCTTAAAATTTCAGTCAGCCTCATCATTGCCTTTTTGTTGGCTATGTTCAGTATTTTTAACCTTGCGCCTGTTGAGTTAAAACTTGCTAACTGGCGTGATATTTCAGTACCACTTTCTTTTGTGGTCTTTACTTTATTTTTTTCCGGTGCAGTATATGGTGGTTTATTAATTTGGTTTGAGCGCTCCCGGCATATTGCGAAAGTTAACCAGCTGAGCATACAGATAAACCGGGTGAAAAAAATTCTTGCCCGACAAAAACTCATTCTGGACCCGGAAGCAATTACGGTTATTGACGACACCGTAGCAGAACAGCCCCCTTCCCCTGTCCCCTCCCCAGAGCAAAATTTTTCTCCCACTCCAACAAAGAAAAGACGTAAAAGATCACGGTTTCTTGGAATATCCACAATGTCAGATCTGTCAGATATGTTTAGTATTACCATTTCAAAGGAACCGGCCGCTGAAGAAAGCAAAAAGACATCCTCTGTGCCAGTTCAGCCTTCTAAAAAGCCAAGTGAATACAGCCTTTCTCAAGAGCAAAGAGAACTTGCTCTCAAGCGCATCGAATCAGAAAATGGCTAAGTATCCACAAATATAAGAAAACAAACTATCTTTGTAAGTTTACTTATATTTCAAAAAAGACCCACTATGTGCTCAAACAAGCACAAGAAACTGTCGGTTTTTGCAAAAAAAAAAATGGAGTCTCTTTTCGAAATAATGTATAATTTAAGCACAACTGAATTATGTTAATATTATCGTCTTTTTGAGGATATATTCAATAAAGGAACATTCAAATGGCAGTAGTACCTGATCTCGAAGGCATAAAAGCAGTAAAAGCCCTTGCAGCAGCAAAAGCCGAAGGCGCAAAAGTAGGCGCTGCATCAGCAAATAAAGCAGCAGCAGTAAAACTTGCATCTGTAAAAGCAGCAGCGGCAAAATCCACCGCTCTTAAAGTAGCCGCAGCCAAAACATCTGCGTCAGGTCTTTTTACCGGTGGAGCAGGCTATCATCTTGGCCTTGGTCTCGGTATGGGTGTTTTCGGCCCCATTGCCCTGGTTACCGCCATCTGTGCAGGTACCGGCGCAGGCGTTTACGTATATATGAAACGTAAGCAGAATAAAGCCGCAAAACAGTAGTCAGTTTTCAGTCATTAGTAATCAGTCAATTAAAGGCTTCGCAATATATTATTACTGCGAAGCCTCTTTTTTACCCAAAACTGATGAGTGATTTGGAGTTTCTACCCCTGACAGTTCTATATTGACCATTATAACATCCAATCATTCTATCTTGACTCATTCGCATCAATTTAAGGTGCAAATGCCTAAGTCTAGTCATTCCAGCTTCCACCCTCCGTAGCAGTGCTACTGCGGAGGACGGGTGTCTGGAATCAAAACGGCAGAAATAGATTTGCTTTTTTTAAAATTCTTAAGTATGTAGAATACATCTCTATTTTGTCCTTGATTCCGGAGCGCGAAGCCTGCCCTCGGGGTGCAAGCCGGAATGACTTGGTTCTGGCAATTTTTATTAATAACACCCTTAACTTAATGACATTGACTACCAACTGATTACTGCTCCCGTCCTACTGTTCAGAACACTATTGTCTTTACTTTTTTTATATAGTCGCGAAGCGCTAATCGGAACTGATAACTGCCAACTGACAACTGATAACTATTTTCCTATTGCCCTCAACTAGAATTAGTTTCTAATTTATAACTATGAGACCTTTAACAAATTCTCAGCTCAGGCTGTTTAAAAATTACTGGATGGAAAAACGTATGAGCGCCCCACGACTTGCTCATGTTTTTGGGCTCACCCTAAAAGAGGTTAAAGCACTAAAAAGTTCATTACTAAACAACAGTATAAATTTGAATAATGATTCAAACAACAACAAGCCTGACTCCAATACGACTAAAAAACGTCGGCAAGGAGATTCACCTGATAAACAAGACTCTTTCTCCAGTTTTTTAAAATCCACTTTATCTAAAACACCCCTTGTTAAAGGTGAACCCAAAGACTACCCCATTGACATTGAACTCAATTATCTATACATCCGCCCTTTAAAGGCAAATACATTTCTCTTATTCCCACCCCTCAACAAGTCCCCGTTTCTTGCGTCTTACATGGATAACATGGCAAGCGCCGAAATTGCATCCCATACATCTTTGCGGCAGGCAGCCATACAACTAAAATCAGGCGACTATAAACAAGCATTGTACTTTTTTGAACAAGGGCTAAAAACAGCCGAAAAAGAACCACGACTCCACCTCGGATCGGGCCTTGCACTCTCTTATCTGGATCGATATAACGAAGCCTTCGATTGTTTTATAACTTCCCTAAAAATAGACCCGGAACTGTCCCTTGCCCATCTGCTGTTGGGTGATGTATGCGCAAAGCAAGAACGCTACCAGGAAGCCCACCGCCATTTCAGTAAAGCACTGCAAACGGACGCCAGTAAAATTATCGCCCGTGAGGCCCTGTTGTCTCTGGCCTGGATGGAGATTATCCTGGGTAGGTTCGAAGAATGTGTTGAAACTACTACCAAAGCCCTGGACCTCGGCCATGAGAATAACAGCATCCATTCACTACTATGCTCAGCTTATCGTGGGCTCCGGCGCCCCCAGGAAGCATTACATCATGCCAACCGCGCCCTCTGGTTCAACCACCGTGATGTTATTGCCAGTCACAATGCAGGGATCATCAATTATTATCATAATGATTTTGGGAAAGCCTACACCCTTTTTTCCCGTGTTTGCAACATGGACGAAGGAAACGCCATTGCGCAGCTTTATCTCTGCGTCACATCCAAACAACGAAACCAAATAGACCTGGCAGAAAAAGCATGGAAGCAATACAAGCAAGCCATTACAAGTGAACCACTCCCGAGCCAACTAAAAACAGCCCTCCACAAACTTGAAAAAGGTAACGAGTTTGTTACATCAGCCCCCACCAGCCCTGATGTAAACGTCCAATCCGTAGGTGGGTTCCTAAGGCACAAACAAGCTCAAGAAGCCGAACAACTAAAAAAACAGTTTCAAACAAAAAGCAAGTCCATCGAAGAATCTATACTATCAGACTTAAAGAAATAACCCCAGCCTTTTTTATCCTGTCCATCCTGTAAATCCTGTCTAAAAAAAGCCCAAGACCAGACCACACCGTTTTTAAATCCTGTCCATCCTGTAAATCCTGTCAAAAAAAGGCCCAAGACCAGACCACACCCAATACTACCGCAACGCCCCCTTAACCATAGACAGCGCACTCTGAATTTCTTCAAAGTCCTTCACCGTATCCTGGAGGCGTTTAAGCTCTGCATCCCGTGACTTAATCGTTGCCAGAGCAGCATCCCGTTCTTCAGCAGCAGTATCTCTATCCTGCAAAGCCTTCATCTTTTCATTTGCCAGATTATCTCGCTCAGCCTGTAATCTCGCCTTCTCTGCGGCCAGGGCTTCTTTCTCAGCATTTAAAGCATCGCGCTCACCAGCCAGAGTATCCATCGCCGCGCTTAAACTATCACGCTCTTTTTGCAAGCCATCCCGGTCCTGGCGCATATCAGCAATTTCCTGCTCCAGCTTTTTCGCCTTTTCCATTTCGTGCTGCAAATTTGCAAACCGTGAATGCAAATCGGTCAGTTCGTTTTCTTTATGGGTTAAGGCATTTTTGGTATCAGCTAAATCTACCTTTAAAGCCTCATTTTCAGCCCGATATTCTTCCAGCTCGTTTTTAATCTCCGTAATGGCAAGTAAAATGGTATTCTTGGTTCCCCTGGTTTTACTTTCCAGTTGATTAATTGAAGATTCTGGATTGTTATCTTCAGTTCTTTCCATTTCATCGGTCATTCGTTTTTTCCTTTAAGGTAAAATTTAGAAGCTATCAGCTGTTAGCTGTCAGTTAACAAATGTGCTATGCATGTTATTTTTTTGCGGAGCCATTAATTTACTGAAAACTCATAACTGACAACTGATTACTCAATCTTTTCCTGAGTATAATATTACCATATTTTTCACGAATCAGGCAAGTGTACAATTGCTATTCCCCAAAAAAAATGATATAATACATCTATTATGGAAATAACAAAAGTATTGCTGGTTGATGATGACCCGATTTCTCTCCGGTTCCATTCCAAATTTCTAAAAGAGCTCGATATAGAAATCCTCACAGCCCCTTCAGGCAAAGACGGCCTGGAAATTCTATCACATAACCAGGTGTCAGTTATCATCCTGGATGTGAATATGCCGGAAATGGACGGGTATGAAACCGCGGCCCAAATTAAACTCAATAACGAAACATCAGCCATCCCTATCATATTCCTCTCGGCAGACCGGAAAGAGAATATATTCAAAGGCAAGGGTTATGAAATTGGCGCTGTAGACTACATAGAAAAGCCTGCCGAGCCCCAGCTCTTCCGAAGAAAGGTCTCTGCTCTCATTAATCTCAACAAAAAACAACGGGAAGGGCAAGCCGAACAAAACAAACTTAAAATTTCTCTCAGACAAAGCGATTCAATTATTAACCTTCTGATAGAATCCATGCCCAACCCGGCTTTTATTGTCGACAGTAACGGGCTCTTACTGCATTGTAACAAACCTTTTGCACTCACCCTCGAAAAAGACAAAAACGAACTTATCAATAGTCCGGTCTCAGATATACTAAAGCCAGACCAACGGGACTCCTTCAGAGCCAGCCTTACATCAACCCTTGAGAAAGGCAGTGCTTCGTCCTTGTCCATCATTCTGCTTGCCACAGGAGACAAGGAGATTGAAGCCAGCCTAAGCGGTAAAGCAAGTGAGGGCTCGGTACTTTTTCAATTGTTATAAAACACTCATATAAACTTCAAAAATCAACAACGGGAATTGGCTGAACTTTCGAGGGAACGGGATGATGCAATTCGTGAGCGGGACAGCGAGATGTCCAAGTTTCAGGCACTTGAAGCTGAAGCCGAACGTTTAAGAGAAACGGTACGTACTCTGGAAGAAATCCACAGTGCGCTGAATTCAGCAAAGCGTGTTTCTCGTCGTTAATATCTGAGTGTTAGTAAAACTTTAAGAAGCCCCGGTTAATTAGCCGGGGCTTTTTTTATTGGTTAATTCGTATTCAAAATACACACAATTCAACGCAAAGGCGCAGAGAACGCAAAGACCAGGATGGTCTGGGTGCCACTGGAGCCAGGACGGCGGAAAAGTGGCCAGAGGAAACGCAAAGGGGTATTGTTTTATAAAACAGATAACGAAAAAGCACAGTGAACTATATTTGAATAAATATTTAAAACTTCTTTGCGATACCTTTGCGCCTTCGCGCCTTTGCGTCAAAAAGGTTAATATTTAACAAGGAACAGGGCCAAGGAACATCGATTGTTGATTTTTGAAGTTTATATGAGTGTTTTATAACAATTGAAAAAGT
>JADFYW010000086.1 GCA_015232855.1 Fibrobacteria bacterium | reverse complement strand
TCATTACTATGCCCACCAATGATAATATCAATACCCTTGCAAGCTCTTGCAATTTTTTGATCATCCTTAAATCCAAGATGAGATAACAGTATAATAATATCAGATTGTTCCTGAAGTTCTGGCAGATAAAGTTTAATTGCTTTTTCAACTGAAGCAATTTTTATATCTCTATTTCCATTAGGAGTTATCAGATTGGGCAAATCTTCTGTGATTACCCCTATTACACCTATCATCAAACCGTTTATGTTATAGATAACAAAAGGACCATCGCCGAGACCTTTATTTTCAGTATCAAAAACATTAGCGCAAAGAATGGGGAATTTTGCCATTTCTTTAAAATGGTCTATTTGCTTCCATCCATAATCAAATTCATGATTTCCCAATAAGCCGATATCATATCCCATTTCATTCATTACTTCAAAAACAGGCGTACCTTTAAAAATTGTAGAAACCGGAGTGCCTGAAACCGCGTCTCCCGCATCTAGTACAAGGGTATTAGGATATTTTTCACGGATATTTTTAAATAAGGCTCCCAACCGCGCAACGCCGGGAAATTTTCCTTCCTGAATAAGATGGCCATGCAAATCTGAAGTATGGAGAATGATAAGTGTTACAGGAGACGATGCCTGAATACGTACAAAGAGGCAGAAGAATAAAACAACAATGAATATAAACGGTTTAATTTTCATGTAATAATAAAATACAAATTAACCCCCTATTTGGGGATGATGTTCAGGTTTAATGAAAGAAGTCAGCCGTTTAGGCCAGAAGAAAGAAATGAAGCCAATTCAAGCTCATCCATCAGAACTTCACGGGGTTTACTTCCCCTATCTCGTCCTACAATACCAGCCCGTTCAAGCTGGTCCATAATACGACCAGCCCGAGCGTAACCTATTGACATACGGCGCTGCAGCAACGACACAGAAGCCTGCCGCAATGCTACAAGCATTTCAGCCGCATCACGGAATTTAACATCCCGGGGTATATCCTGTTCTTCACCTTGCATGCTATCAGATTCCAAATCAAAGGTCGGAATATGTGGATAATTTACAAACTGAGAAGCACATGCCCTGGCAAGAGACTCTGCTTCATCATCGGTTACAAATGAACCGTGAATTCTCTCCGGTTCGGGAGAATCAATAGAGCGAAACAGCATATCACCACGACCAAGTAGTTTTTCACACCCGGCTTTGTCCATAATGGTACGAGCATCAATCTGACTGGCCACTTGAAAGGCCACACGGGTAGGCAGGTTGGCCTTAATAGTACCAGTAATAACATTAGTGGAAGGACGCTGGGTGGCCAGGATAAGGTGAATACCCACAGCCCTGGCCTTTTGAGCAATACGAGCTATACTGGTTTCCACTTCTTTTCCCGCAACCATCATAAGGTCAGCAAGTTCATCTATAATAATAACTATAAACGGAAGTAATTTATTATCGGCTTCCCCGACTCGTTCTAACAGCGTGCCACCACGAAATTTCTGGTTAAAACCCTTAATGTTACGCACACCAGCTTTGGCTAAAAGGTTGTAACGTTTATCCATTTCAACCGTTGCCCATTTTAGAGCTTGTACAGCAATTTCAGGTTCATTCACAACCGGAGCTAATAGATGAGGTATTGCATCATAAGGTTTAAGTTCCACCACCTTGGGATCAACCAAAATCATCCTGACTTCTTCAGGGGTCTTGGAGCAAAGAATCGAAGCCATGAAACTATTTATGCCAACAGATTTACCTGAACCCGTTTGTCCGGCAATCAACAGATGAGGAGCCTTGGCAAGATCCATTACACAGGGGTCTCCGGCAATATCTTTTCCCAGTACCAGTTTGATGGTATCAGGTTCTGCAAAAAAAGATGATGTTTTCAAAATATCTTTGATATAGACGATCTGAGCTTTTTTGTTAGGTACTTCAATTCCTACCGCAGATTTACCGGGAATGGGAGCAAGAATACGAATACTTTTTGCACGCAGTGCCATAGCAAGATCATCAGATAATCCACTAATACGGTTAACCTTTACACCTGGAGCAAGTTCTACTTCATACCGAGTGATAACCGGGCCTGTACAAATACCTACTACTTTGCCCATTACCTTAAAATTCGCAAGTTGTTCTTCCAGAATCCTTGCCTGCTCTTTTAGAAATGATTCTGTATACTGAACCGGTTGTATTGGCGGTTCTTCCAATACTGCATTAAGTTCTGGTACAACATAATCGTCGTATTTTATTTCTCTGGCCGGCGCTTTTTCCTCTTTTTTAAGTTCCGGTTCCTGACCAGGAGCGGCTTTAGTTTCTGTTGGGACCAGTTGAGCCACCGTATGAGACTGGTCCAAATCAATAATTTGTGCAGGCTCAATTTCTTCAACTTCAACATCAGGAATAACTTCATCTTGCTCAATAACTTTTTCAAGGACGGGTTCTTCTATATGATTATCAAATGCGGATGGTTCTTTTTTCTTTTTTGTCTTTTTGGATTTGGCCTGAGATGAACCATCATTTTCCTTTTTAACAATGCCACCAATAGCTGGATCACGCTGTTGGACTTCCCATTCATTGAGTTCAGCAATACGTTTCAATTCTTTGAGTCTATCCCGGCGCTTGCGAATTTCCATAGGATCCGTTATATCTTCTTCTTTCATTTCACATAGATCCTGAACAAGATCTCTAAAATCGGACTCATTCACCTCCATTTCAGGTTCCTCTGATTTTTTTGTCTTCTGCTGCTTTTGTACCGGTACAATGTTTTCAATTCCAGAATCAGAAACCAACGGTAAATCAACTGAAGAGGCTTCGCGGTCTGAGGTTTCTTCAACAGAATTAAGAATCCATTTTTGGGCAATAGCAACTCGTTTTTTGGATCTTCTTAGTCTGAGATTATCAAGAGCATCAAAAACAGGAAAAACAAAAATGCCTCCCAGTTCTATTGTTTTTTCGATGACCTGAGCAATTCTTAACTTAAAGCCCCAAATAATGACAAAGAATATGAGAATACTGGTAACCAAATAAGGACCAAAAGCAGCCCTACCAAACACAGGAACTAAAGTTTGTTGAACAATGAAATTTCCAATGAACCCACCCGTCTCTTCAAATCGGCTAAAATCCAGGGTCTTGAAACCAATATTTTTTATAGAAAGCATTACACTGGTTAAGAGATAAAGAGCACCCGCCACCAGTGGCATTTTGAAATCAAAAAAATCCGTCTTTTGCTGAATAATTTTCAGGCCCAGAATTATAACGGTTGCAATTAACAATACCGCAGGAAAGGAACCAGTAAGCAAATTTAAGCCCTGAGCCAGCCATATTCCAAGATAATCCCCCAAAATATTCTTCTGGGAGCCCTGGACAAAATGAGATACCAGTGATATCGTTACAACCGCTGCTACCGCAATCAAAAACAAACCGAACATTTCTCTGCTATGATGTCCTTCCAGAGCTGGGCTAAAATCATCCAAATCACTGACAATCAAGTCCTCATCTGACTTTTTAGCCTTTTTCGCTGTCTTTTTGGTAGAGGTGGCCTTCTTCGTTGCCACTTTTCTAACCGTTTTGGGAGCTGGTTTTGAGACAGATTTTTTCCGTTTCGGTGTTTTAACTGGTGCCATAATTCATACCACTATTAAACGTTAATTGCATTCAGAATATGAATATATGTTTCTGGAAAGTTGAGCACAAGAAGGAAAGTCAGGGGCAGATTTAACTTATCAGTCAAATCATTGTCCTTCTTGTAATTTTACTTCGATAGTATAATCACCTCTTTTAGCGACAAATCAAAATTGGCTACCGATACTCTTCTTTCTTGCCTTATTTATCAAAAAAGTGGTATACTCTGCCTAAAACTGCAGGAGTTCTAGTGGCCTTATCAAAAAAGAAAAAAAAACTATTAACCGGTTTGCTTATTGGTATTGTAACGTGTGTCTTCATCTCATTTATAACCAACTATTATGCTATTGATTTCTTTGATGGTCTCGAAAATGTTGCCTACGACTACCGCTATAACTTCAAATATATCATTGGTAAAAGTAAAGAAAGAAAGAAAGATCCAATAGAAAGTGTTGTAATCGTTGATATTGATGAGCGGTCATTTTCAAAACTTGGACTATACCACAAGTGGCCGCGCTCCTATCATGGTGAAGTGGTTAAGACACTAGCACATGGTGGAGCCTCATCGATAATTTTTGATATTATGTTTAAAACGGCTGATTTCGGGGCCTCACAAGCTCAGGAAATCATGAAAATTTTAAAGAAATCTGATGACAACACCAATTGGGATCAATATCAGTCTTCTATTAAAAAAGGACTGAATTATGATGCAAGCCTTGTGCAACAAGTAGCTAATTCTGACCAAACCATTACTGCCGCTCTCATGAACGAAGATGAAGTATATCCAAATAAATCCGATTGGATGTGGATGGCAACAGAAGACAGACACAAAAAGGTTCACCCCAAATCATCCGCGGATCTTGATCCCAAAATTATTGAGCATTTTGAAACAAAACCTATTCTGGATAATATTTTTGAGGAACTGGCCCATGCATCAACCCGCATAGGAATGGTTAATGTGGTCGCAGATCCAGATGGTCCACATAGGTCTCTTCCCTTATTTTATAATTTTCCCAGTCTTGAAATCACTAAAACCAATGTTCAACATACCTATCCAGTCTTGGCACTGCAAAGCAGCCTGTTTATGATGGGGAAAACACTGGATGATATTGAAATCATCCCAGGAGAATATGTTAATCTCGGTTCTCCACTTCGCGTTTTTCGAAAAGATGGTGTTTTACAAACAAGTTATCCGAAATTTACCATCCCCATGTTAAGCCAGTTTTTCATAAAGAAGAAAGAAATTCTTGCTTTGGGACCAGAAAACCCGTCTACCCTAATTGTATCCAATCCCATTATGGTACGAAAAGATTTTGATGACAATATTGAAATTGAAGTGCTTGAAGGCGGCTTTATAGAGCAGGAAATGGTTGAAGCTTTAATACAACATAAACCAACAATGGAATCCATACAAAAAGCCACAGAAGACGAACCGTATATGTTAACCGAATCTATAGGTTTTTATCCTGGTGAAGAAGATGATGAAGACAGATACCTTTTGTTAAACAGTGAATCAGAAGAAGAAGTATTACTGGATAACTTTACCATTACCACCATAAGAGATAATTGGCCAACGGATCGGATTCAAACCCTGCAACCAGGTAAATCTCTCACTGTTTCAGGCTATCTCCCCTTACGATTTGATATCCAACGAGAAGAGATTATATCCCCTATTGTTGTCCTTACCAAAAAACTTATTACTTCGTTATATACCCACCGCATAGATGATATCACAGCTCTTAAAGAAGGCGAATCAATAGCCATAGGCGATGAAATCAAAATCCCTATTGATGATAAAGGACGTATGTTAATTAATTACATGGGTGAAGGCGGGGCAAACCTCACCTTCAGATACATGAGTTATTATGATGTAATGGCTGGCCGTCTTGACCCTACTGACTTTCAAGGAAAGGCTTTTATCCTTGGGTCTTCCGCAACAGCCTTATTTGATATTGTTTCTTCTACTTTTGATGAATCTTATCCTGGTGTTGAAATTCATGCAACTGCGATATATAATATTCTTACTAATCAATTCATGACTCGTCTCAAAAAACACCAGACCCTTCTTATTATGATTTTTATTGGCGTAATCACTGGTTTGCTGGCATACTTCCTACCACTATTGTGGTCCATATTTATTATAATAATTATGGCTGGCGGTTATGGAATATTATCGTTCTATCTTTTTCATAACATGATTTGGATCGAATTTGCCAGACCCGAAATAACTCTATTTACCACATTTCTTGCCGTTATGATTGCACGTTATCTCTTTGAAGAGCGTGACAAAAAATTTCTTAACGATGCTTTTAAAAACTATATCTCACCAGAGCTTATCGATATGATGATAGAAAGTGGCGACCGGCCTTCCCTTGGGGGAAGTGAAGCCGAACTTACCGCATATTTTACCGATATCCAGTCATTCTCCACCTTCTCAGAGAAACTGGGATCTCCAACCAAGCTGGTTGAGTTGCTCAATGAATATCTCTCGGAAATGACAGACCTATTGGTGGCCAACATGGGTACTCTTGATAAATATGAAGGTGATGCTATAATCGCTTTTTTTGGAGCACCAGTGCATATGCCTGACCATCAGGCAGCAGCATGCCGTACCGCCCTCCTGATGCAAGACAAACTTAATGACCTGCGTAAAAAATGGAAAAGTGAAGGCGACAAATGGCCCGATATTGTTCATAACATGCGTATGCGTATTGGCCTTAATTCCGGTCCTATTGTGACCGGTAATATGGGTTCAAAAATGCGTATGAACTACACCATGATGGGTGATGCTGTTAACCTTTCTGCGCGGCTTGAGAGTGGCGCCAAACAGTACGGGGTATTCTCCATGGCCAGTAAAGAGACCCTTGTCGGAGCCGGTGATGACATATTCAGTCGTGAACTTGACCTCATTCGCGTTGTTGGTAAATCAGAACCCGTTCGTATTTATGAACTATTGTCATTTACCAACAAGCTCACTCCAGAAATTGAAAAGTGTAAGCAGTTATACGAAGAAGGATTATCTCTGTATCGGGCCCAAAAATGGGAAGAAGCCACAAAAGTTTTTACGGAATGCCAGCGTTTTGAACCCAACCACCCTAATATTGCACTAGGTTGTAAAACAACACCATCTCACGTGTTTATCGAGCGTTGCTATCGTTTTCAGAC
This sequence comes from Fibrobacteria bacterium, assembly GCA_015232855.1. Classification (GTDB taxonomy): domain Bacteria; phylum Fibrobacterota; class Fibrobacteria; order UBA11236; family JADFYW01; genus JADFYW01. The sequence goes on along the minus strand of JADFYW010000086.1, from coordinate 13,215 downwards.
AGACCGTCGTATGGGACTGTCTTCTGACTGGGATGGTGTATTTACCGCAACAGAAAAATAATTTCAGTGTAAATCATCCAGGCTTTGCGGCCAGAATTGAGAGACCATTGCCTTTAGTGGTGAATTGCCCGCCAGCATGTGCGGGAGACCAGGAATGTTATAAAACTGACGAATATCCAAAACAGCAGATTCTCAAAGACATCACCTATTTTCAGATATATCGTGTCCACCGGATTAAGGATAAATTTGTGTCTGAGCACCGATTTTTCAAACAAACGGGTCTTTGCCAATGTCCGACCCTTGGAATCATAAAAAAGACTTATCCCTGAGTTGGCACAACGCGCTATGGGAAGCCCTGTTTCTATTGCCCTGAATTTACAAATACTGGCATGTTGAAAAGGTGCCGGGCTTTTACCAAACCATCCGTCGTTGGTAATATTTATAAGGAGCTCAGCCCCGCCCTTTTTAATTTCCCGAATAAAAGAAGGATAAACGACTTCATAACATATGGTGGGACTGTAAATGAATTTATCACCCCAAAACAAATTCGATTTACCTTCGGAAAAGTCCCCTTCTCCAAGATTTACATAATTTAATATGGGAAGAAAATCATCAAAAGGTAATCGTTCACTAAAGGGTACCAGGCGGAGTTTCGAATATTGCTGGAAAGGGCGTGCCGTATCTTTTGGAATTAAAAAAGCTGAATTGAAATAATTAAAGGGCTTTGCCGGATGATTATTGGGAGTAAAATCTAATGACCCTACAATTATATCAGCCTTATTAGCCACAGCTCGTTTCTGAAGCTTTTCCTGAACCAGTGGCCTGCGGCGTAAAAATGCGGGCACCGCAGTCTCCGCTAAAATAATCAAATCACTGTGTTTCAGATCTGCCTTATCCATAACCGAATAAGTCTTATTCATTACATCCTCGAAATAGTCCTCATCCCATTTTTTAGTTTGCTCGACAGAAGGCTGCACCAGGCTAACATCTGCAGTTTTAGCTGAAACAGGCGCGGATCCCCCTGTGTTATATATTCCATACATTAAGAACAGAGCTAAAACCCCACCTAATATAAGAACGGGCTTCAATCTGCTCTGAGTATAGGTCTTGTATATCAAAAAATTAACTGCGACCATTATTATAGAAATTCCAAATATTCCCACCACAGAGGCCAGTTGAATAAGAGAAGTGTATTCACCAAGAGCATACCCCAGGTGACTCCAGGGAAAAGACATCTGTCCTTTGGTCCTGAGAACTTCCAAACCAGCCCATAAAACCGCATAAATAAGCCAACCAAACCTCCATTTCCGGCAAACACTAAATAACAGGCCGGAAATACCGTTAAATAAAGACAGGTATACAATTAACAGTACTAACCCCATGAGTATGGTGACCGATGGTCCCACCTTCATTACATTATAGATCCAATAATACATGATAGTATTATAAAACAGGCCACCAATAAAATTATACCCGAATGCACCAGCCCGGGATAGTTTTGCAGTAGCTGCAAACACAGGCACCAATACGATAAAAGCCAGCGGTCCCAGATTAAAAGGCGGATAACAAAGCGCCCAAAGAATGTGCGACAGCATAATAAGCCAGAGGGCCTTTTTATGCTTAATAGCAAACCGGGAGATTATGCCTCCCCTTTTCTCGGCATCAATTAGCATATACCCAAATAACCTTTAGCCTTTATTACCGGGATGAAACATTAAAACATATTCACCCTTGGGCTTCCTCTCGTTATAATAAGTGAGCAGTTCCACAGCAGATTTATCTAAAAATTCCTCGAATTTTTTAGTTAATTCCCGACCGAGTACAATTCGAATATCTTCCCCATAAACGGCAGCAATCTCATTAATAAATTTTATCAACTGCTTGGGACCGATATAAAAACACAATGTAGGTGGATGTTTCCAGCCTCCCAGAAAGGTGTCCCGATATAATTGCAGCATTGATGTCCGCTGAGCAGATTTTTTAGGCGGAAAATTGCAGAACATAAAACGATCCGTTGGCAAGCCTGAGGCTACCAAAGCGGTGATAAAAGCAACAGGTCCTGGAATAGGGATAACAGGAATCCCAGCCTGTCTTGCGGCTCTCACGATATAAAAAGCTGCATCAGCTACCCCAGGAGTACCTGCGTCACAAATGAGGGCAACTTTGTTTCCAGCCTGTAGAAAAGAAAGATATGTGGAGGTCCGCTTTTCTTTATTAAAATCGTTATAAGACTCGGTACGGGTATTAACATCAATATGATTCAGCAAAATCCGGGAATGGCGGGTATCTTCAGCCAGCACCAAATCGACTTCCTTCAACACCATTACCGCTCTGGCAGAAATATCAGCAAGATTGCCTATAGGAGTAGCCACAATATAGAGACCAGCGGTTAATTCTTGTTCAATAGGTTCCATAAATTACGCTATCCGGCACAGATTACCTTTTCATCCGCTTTTTAATCTCAGATATTTCAATGGGGCTAAAAAATCGGTTTAAATGTACTCTTGAAGCTTCACCACCTATTTTTTGCATAGCTCTAATAACATTAATCTTCACTATATCGTCTCCATCCTTGCTACAATGTGACAGTAACTTTAAATAGTCCATATCTTTATCTGTCGCACATTCGCCTATCACCCAGCATGCCGTACAGCGCATAAGGGGATTTCGTTGGTCTTCAACCATTTCTTTTAAGTGTTGATATACATCTTTATGCCCCATTTTCCAGGCTGCTTTTACAGCATTTCCCCTGATCCGGTTGTTTGGATGCTTCATGTATTTTACAACCATAGGTACCAGACTATCCTGGGCAATAGTTTCAATTACTTCCAGGGAATTTGCTACTACCCGTTTATCATTATCTTTTAACATGGACGATAGAAGAGTGGCTGTCAGGTTTTCTGGCATTGTTTTTAAAATTGCAACAGCAGTAGCACGGATTTTTTCATTTTTATCAGTAATCAACTGCTGAAGGAACTTTTCGATCTCCGGTGTTTTGTCCATCAAAGAGAGAATTTTTATACTGTTAAATCGAACTTTTTCATCCTCTGACCGAAATTCCTGAATAAAGGATTCAGCAGCATGAGGATCCAGCATTTGAAGTACTTTTACCAGTTTCTGCCGCATATCAGGCTTAATTTCATCATAGTTTTTAATCAAATTGCCCTTAATGATTACTGAAGCAGCGTTTCCTGCTATTTCCGCCTTTTTCCGTGCTTTCTTCTCAGCGGTATAGAGTTCTTTGTACTTACTTTGCATGTTTGCTTCGGCACTCATGTCTTTAATAAAGAGCATTGCCCCACACACACCTTTTTGCTCATCACTCAATGGTACCGCTTTAATAAGGAGACTTAATTCATCCTGCTTGGAATTAATACATGTAATTTCTCTGAGTGTGATCTCGTTCTGCCCGTTTGAAAGTTTATTGAAAAGGTCGTATTCAATATCAATACTGAGATTAAGTGCTTTATCTATACGTATACCTTTTTTTATGCGAGCTGGTGGTTTAGTCGCCAGATGGAGAAAGGGGTAATTGAAAACGTGAAGTTCAAGTTTATGGTTAAACACTGCTACCGCGTCGGGTAAAACGTCTAGGAGTGAAGAAAACCGGGCAACAGCTGAATATTTTAACATAACAGGAGATTAAGCTCTAAACATTAAATAGAAAATTAAGGATATCTCCATTCTGGACAACATAATCTCTACCTTCTGAACGTAGTAAACCCTTTTCTCTGACAGCCGCCCAGGATCGGTTATCCATAAAATCTTGATATGAAATGGTTTCTGCGCGGATAAAGCCCCTTTGGAAATCAGAATGAATAACTCCAGCAGCATCAAAAGCGGTATCACCTACCGAAATAGTCCAGGCTCTGGATTCTTTGGGCCCAGCCGTATAAAAAGTATGAAAACCCAGTACTTCATAACCTTTTCTCACTACTTTGGATAATCCCGAAGATTTTAATCCCATCTCTTCCAAAAACGCCGTTTTTTCCTCATTTGGTAGCTCTGCTATCTCCGCTTCTATTTGACCACTAATAATCAAGACCTCTTGATTGGAACTTTCAGCAAAGCTTTTCATAGCCTGCACATAAGGAGACTTTCCATCAAGATCATCCTCAGATACATTCAGACAATAAAACATCTTTTTACGGGTTAACAATTGAAAAGACTCAACTACCACAAGCTCTTCCTCAGAAAAAGAAAGACTGGATAAAAGCTGTTCATTGTTTAACGCGCTCAACAATTTTTCTTCCAACGGGACCCTAAAACGGGCCTCTTTATTACCCGAACTGGCAATCTTTTTGTCTTTCAGCAAACGATTAGTGATAGCTTCTATATCTTTGAGAATAAGCTCCGTGAGAATAAGTTCCACATCACGTACCGGATCAATCCTACCTTCCACATGAGATACATCAGAATCGTCAAAACAACGTACAACATGCATCAACGCGTCTGTATCCCGTATGTGAGAAAGGAATTGATTCCCAAGCCCCTCACCTTTGGAGGCACCCTTTACCAGGCCGGCAATATCTACAAATTGCATAACCGCGTTAATTGTTTTTTTTGAAGAAACAGCGCTGGACAATTGTAAAAGCTTCTCATCAGGCACGTTTACCATACCTATGTTCGGGTCTTTAGTGCAAAAGGGAAAATTGGCAGCCTCTGCTCCGGCGCTGGTTAACGCATTAAAAAGGGTAGATTTGCCAACATTCGGCAGACCCACAATACCACATTTAAAACCCATAATTTACCAGCTTTCCTAATTATTATAATTGGGAAATATAGACAGATTTTATGGGTAAGTAAAAACTATCATGAAATAGCTGCAAAAAAATATTTTAACTTGAATTCCCTGGGGATACCTTTAATCTCATTGTCTATACAATGGAGATTCATCGCAATAACTATTCAGTGAATTTTCCAAACAATTCATTCATTCTGAGAAGCCCGGCATAAAACATAGGAGTGAGCTCCAAAGATTCAAACAACAATCCTATCTGGCTGATAATTATCTCAATATCATCGGGAAGTTCTACAATAAAGTTCTTGTTTTCCGGGCTTATTACATTTGTTCCCACACACAGTTCAGGCTTTGAAATACTGAAAAACATACGGCAAGGAATGGGCCTTCGTTTATAAATGGAACAAGACCCCTCCTTATTTTGAAAAGGACAGCAATGTCCTCTAAGAAAATATTTATACAATACTACATCTTCATCATAATCTTCTTCTTGATCTGCCAGGTTCTGAAAATTCTGGAATTTATTAAACAAATTCACCAGAATAGTACTATAATCGGGTCTTTTTTTAATCTGCCAATCCAGAAAAATGAGTTCAATAGGTTCAACACTGGCCACATAGTGGACACAACAGCCACCACAACCCCTTTTGCAGACTACAGCAGATGGAAGCCTATTCAGTTGAAAATTGATGTAGTTGTCATAGTTGTCATAAATCTCTGGCATTTTCGCTTCCAGGATGTCTATGAGAGCCAGATATGATTTTTCTTTTGAAAAGTCGAAACGTACCTTTTTCAACGTATTTTCAAGAGAAAACAGAGAATTCCTTAGTTTTTCCTCTATTCTGCTTTCTTCTCTTATTTTCTCAGATGAAAGGTCAAATAATTTCGGTCCACCTGTTTTTTTAATTCCCTCGAGCGTCATATTAATTTATTTATCAAAAAGAGTGATTATTATGCTAAATGTATTATTTTTTTCTTGACTTTTTCATAAGAATTGAGTGATTCTGGTAGTAAAAGAATTTTGGAGAGTGTAATGAAAAACAAAAAAATTGTAAAACAAGCGTTCCTTTCTCTTCTGACAGGAGCTTTTATTTTTACAGCCTGTAATATTTTTAATCCCAGCGGTGAGGGAACTCTTCCTGAAAGCACCGAGGGAATGGTATCAGTAGGCCAGAGTCGTCTCAAGGACCAAGACTGGAGCGGTGCTATGGAGGCGTTCGGCAAAGCCATAGAGGCTGACAGTACTAATTCACTGGCTTACTATGGATATGCAAAAGCAGTCCGTTTCAAATACAATCTGAATGGCCTTGAAATGTCAAAAGAATTTACCGATACTTCTTCTGGCCAAATTCCGTTTATCACCTTAGGTAACGAAGACGCAACAATGTATTTAAAATCTTCCACACTTATCAAGCCCGTACTTTCCAAGCTTGCAAAAAGAGACTCTCTCACCCGTTGGTTTGCATTGAAAGATATGGATCCCGTTTCACTCTACACATTGGATCCGACAAGTGGCATGACCCGTAAAAACTTTATCAATAACTATCTGACGAAGAGCGGTACACCAGGGTATTACAGTGAAGAGGATTTTCCACTGTCAGACGGCTTTATAAATTACGAAAAAATACTTCCGGATCTTACCCTTATCACCCTGGTGCACACTATTATGAAAATCAAAGATCTTAACAATGATACTGTTATTAACGAAGATGATAACATCGAACTGGTGAGTGATATCCTAAGTGCTCTGGATAGCGGAAATGTAGAAGACAACATCAGTGCAATTATGAATAAAATTTTAACAGATACTGCAGCCCAGGCTCAAACCATAAAAGATTTTAATTCTGCTCTCGATAATTTTTCTGAAGGAACTGATGGTATTTCTGAAGTACTGGGAGCCGTAAGTTCAATGGGGCTTGCAGGAGATGAATCTGATTCGTCCGGAAGCGCACTCACCGACCAGATAGGTGATGTAGAATCTGTAATGGACAGTGTTGGAGACGCCGCAAAATTTTTCCGTATAGCAGATGGTATTGATAATGACGGCGACGGCTGTGTTGATGAAGAAGTCTACGATTCTAAAGATAATGATGGTGATGGTATTGTTGATGAAGATCTTCGGGTGGTCAGTCTCTTAACATTAAACACCACTACTTTCAAAGAATATGAATTCATGGTCATTGATTCTACGGATGGTAATGATGTAAATTATGTTACAGACGGCTTTAATACACGTTTGAGTTTTACAACCGTAAATGGTTTCTGGGCTTCCGACGCCATAACAAACGACCAACGCTTTACCATCTTAAATAAAATAGAAGGTCAAACACCACCTTACAATTTGAGCGATGATGATCTTAACCGGGCAAAAACCACTATTGGCGGTTGCTGGAGTAAGTTTTATTAAGAGTAAGTTGAAATTATGAACAAAGAAAAAGAGTTATTGAAGGAGACACAGGCATGATAAAGAAACTAGGCTGTTCCATCATATTGGCTTTCGGGTTTATTGTGTTAGCTGGCCACAATACCTTTGGGGGTATCAGGGGGCCTGAACACCGGACCCTTCGTCCTCTTGCCATGGGTAACGCTTTTGTGGCCCTGGTTGATGATAAGGACGCGCTCCATTATAATCCTGCGGGACTTAATCTCATGGGCAGTCTCGGTAATAAAAAACGCAGGCCTGAAATGGGATACTATCCGAGTGATTATGTCGACATGCATATGAATTTTCTGGGTGCTGGCATTCCATTCGGTACGGCCATGAACCTTTTAAATATATATCAGGACCACGAAACAGCCCTCCAGGGTGGTTTAGAAGGCCTTCAAGATGACACTACCCTGGTTTCCGACCTGGTGGTCTTTGATAGGGAGCCCATTTTATTTGCATTACTTACAGGCGGCGAACTTGCCTTTCATAATTTTGGTATGTCTTATTGGGGTGATGTGCGGGTAGCCCCCTTTCTTGATGTGGGCGTAGTATTACCCCAGGCGGGTCTTGAGCTTATACAAGTGGATGTATGTGGTGAAATTGGGATATCCCGTAGTTTTTTCAGGGACCGTTTGGCTATAGGTGTTGAGTATCGTATGGCTGTTCGTGAGCAAATTAAAAATGTACAGATTGGTGTTGGCGATATAGCTGAAATCAACACTATTATTCAGGACACTATCGATAACCATGCAAAAGGACTGACAGACTTTGGGCGCATAGGCCATGGAATGGATATAGGATTTCTCTGGCAGCAGACCCGTTCAATAAGGCTGGGAGGTGCCATACAAAACCTGTTTATGACTCTTAACCACCAAAAAGTTACTCCAAAACTTACTTTAGGTGTTGCTTGTTCACCAAGGGTTCTCCAGAACAATTTCCGCTGGAAACGTAAAATTAATTTTGCTCTTGATGTAGAAGATGTATTAAATGATGAAAACGGTTATAAATTTCTCAGCAAAGTTAATATGGGAGCAGAATGGGAACAGGTACTTATCCCCTACATCCTTAAGGGTCGTCTATCTGTAGGCGCCAAGGGAGGTTACCTCACTGCAGGCCTGGGCGGAAACCTCTTTACCGTGCTTCATTATGAATTTGCCACCTGGGCCGAAGAAGGCGGTTATTATACGGGCCAAAAAGAGGATCGTTATTATGTCATGAATTTTGGGATAGGTTTCTAAATCATATAAAAGCCCGCGATTTTTATTTAAGGCCCCGGTTTTTAACCGGGGCCTGTTCTTTTTTAATCTTTTTCCACTTTTCCTCTAGCTTCTTAATCAAAAAAAAATTAGTTCATCATATATATGAAATTCATTTATTACGATTCAGAAGGTTCCCTTACAAGTAAAGAATATACACAACCGCTTATAACCATTGGACGTGGAACAGGCTGTGACCTAAATATTCCAGAAACTGAAGTTTCTAAAAAACATGCATCCCTTTCCCTTATAAACGGTGATTTTTTTTTATCAGATCTAAATTCAACTAATGGTACGTTTGTAAATGGCGAACTTGTTACAAAAAAGCGATTAATTGACGGAGACTATATTCAGTTTGCGAGTTTTGAATACTGGTTCTACACCAAAGCAGAACCATCCGGACTTTTACCAGGCTCCAAAGACAACTCTAATAATCAAATCACAAATTTTTTGTCCGGAAAAGTATCTCAGCAATCCCGTCCTTCAAGAAGCTTAAGCTTTCATTTGTCTCCACCCGAAATTCTAAAATCACTGCAAAAATCTGTTTGCCGCCTTTCCACAAATATGATAGTACGCTGCATACGTTCTTCAGTTCCTGCCTCAAGACAAGAACCGCGTTTTACCGAAGAAAATATTTTATCAAAATGTATTTCATCTTCTTTGCCATATATTTCTATTACGGCAAGAGATGAGGTAACACCAAGTAAAAAAGTCTCAGAGACCTTTGCTCTCCCCTCTTTTCTCAAAGACATTACTGATATTCCATTCTATTTAAATAAGAAGTCTCATTTTACTCTTTGTTTCTCTATCAGAGAAGCTAAAAGTAAAGAGGCTTATCTCCTCATTGTTGAGCATTATCAACCTAAAGACGTACCTAAGTCTTTTTTTAATAATGTAGATGTCCTGATAAAAGAAGCCATAAAGCTTCTTCAATACCCAAAAGAAAATATTAATCGCCACAAAAAAAACTATTCATCCAAATTAAAAGGCAAAATTTTATCTTTTTCTTGATTTTCTGAAGTGTGTTTTTTTTACGTGTTTTGGGCAATTCCCTTGATCATTTCAAAAAAAATTGCAATTTGATATTTAAATATTTATTGCAAAATTAACCCGTGGACTGAAAAACCCCTGGAGATGCACATGAGACTTCTAATTATGTTATCAATCAGCCTAATACTGCTTATTGGTTGTTCATCCTCTAAACCAGCTTCAGGCTCTGAAAAAGGGTCGAAACTTGAGTTGTTGACTGATTTTTCGGTTGCGGTAAATGAAAATAATTTTGAAAAAGCTATCAGTTACTTATCTCTTAATGAACAGGCCAGATTCCAGCAGCGTCTCGCTTCTGATGGAGAAATTACCAGGAAACAGTTAAAAGCCCTCCGGTTGCAAAAACTGAATAATAATCAGTCAATTCGAGTAGTTGAAGGTAAGTTGTCCGGTATTTTTGCCACTCTTCCATCTCTACAGTTTATTACTGAACAATCTTCAGCACCAGAAACAAGTACGCAACCTGCAATATTACAAAACGCTGACAGTACGGTCGCCATTGAAAACACTGAAGAGAAAGATGTGATGCCAACCACTACAGAGCAAGCCACTGAGAACGAAGAAGCAACAGAATTAGAGCCCACTACCACCACAGAACAAGCCACTGAGGGCACTGAAGAGACAGATAGAGAACCCACCCAATCAGAAGAAACTATCCAGGCTGATGAATCACCCGTTCAAACCAAAGCTATTGCACCTGTCGAAGATAATGTTGAAGAAAATGAAGAAATACCTGAAGATGAGACATCAAATCAAGAAGATGAATCAGCAGAAACAGATGAATCTGAAGCTGGCTCTGAGAATGATACTCAAAACTTCCCGGAATCAGGTTCCGTAGATGATCCAACTCCAGAAGCCGATAATGCAGAAGATCTCTTGTTAGAAGAAGACTGAACCCCTATGCACTGAAAGTTCATCGTTTTAACAAGCGAATGAGACCAATAATTTTTTTGGGATCCTTTTAACAGATAATTTTATTCTAACGAACTATTGATAAAATAGTCTGAGTTCTGGCTTGGTAGTTATGCTCCTTTAGAACAATATTTCGATTTTTTTCACAGATAATCCGGTAATTAAGATAATCATGCATACAACCTTTGATTTTATCCACTAAATCAGTAACAGACTCGAAAGAAAAATAATCGAAATCATTTAAAAAGGCATCTGAATTTGGAGCTTTCTCTGTAAAAAGAACCAAACCAGATCCCAAAATGGTAAAAATACGCGGGCCAATATGTATATCCTCCCGACTAAAGGCCGGATCATGAAACGAAAGATTTAAACCTGCTCTCGCTTGTTGTTGAAGCTCCAGTGATTCTTTGACCGAAATCCATCCCCTTTTAACAATGAACTTATCGAGAGGCCCCTGATAGGTATCCCATTGGCTTCCGCCTATAATCAGGGTTATCCCACCCTCTGCCAGTTGTTCCAAAATATTAATTCGATATTGGCTGGGTATACCTATGAAAGCAACATCTGCGATTTTTCTTTCTGCTGGTAGAATGGGCATGGCCGGCATGAGATCCGCAGCGGGCGGCAGAAAATGAAACATAACCCCATTCGACTGGCAAACATTTTTGACCTCAGTCTGCTGGATTCCAATAAAATGATTATATCCGCTAACCACATCTCGCCAATATACAGCTTCACGGTAATCTTCATAGAACCAATGGACAGTAACAATTGATTGTTTCTTTAAAAGATTAAGGGTAAATAAGGTAACGGGACTCAATGCCAATACTAATACATGAGTCGCACCAAAATCAATACACTGAACAAACAAAGACTGGTTAAGTAAATCTGCAATCATATTATGATCGGTTTCTTTTAGAAGAGAAGTAAATGCAGACCTATAGGTTAATGAATCAAATGTTTTAACATTTTCACTTCCGACAACATTGTTAAAAGCGGGAATCAATTGTTCACCTGCCAGGCGAGCCGCACCTTCTGGTGGTAAAACAATAATCCACTTATCCATAAAATTTGATTGTCGTTATTGTGCTCTTTGGTTTATGCTATACTTACAATTAAAAATTTACCAAACAATTATCCGGAAGAGAACGCATTATTACTGAAGAAAAATCAATCTTCCTCAACTTCTATATTTACTCCTAATGCTCTGAATTTTTCAAGAATGCGATCATAGCCTCTTTCAATATATCTGATATTACTTAGAGACGAGCGCCCCTGTGCCATTACAGCAGCAACCAGGTATGAAAATCCGGCTCGGAGATCTGGGATTTCGATTTCAGCACCGGTAAGAGGCGTTGGACCAGTAATAACACAGGAATGAAGGTGTCCTGAATACAAAAACCGGCATTGCCTGCCTCCAAGACATTCCTTAAATAACTGTATCTTAGCACCCATTTTATTAAGCGCATTTACATAACTAAAACGGTTTTCATAAACAGTTTCATGGAGCACCGATACCCCAGAAGCCTGTGTTAAAAGAATAACCAAGGGCTGCTGCCAGTCGGTCATGAGCCCAGGATGTACAGCGGTTTCGGCTGCAATGGGTGCAATAACAGCATCCTTACCATAGAAACGAATTCCATCTGACAAAACCTCAAATTCGCCTCCTGCTTTCCGTAACCAATTAAGAAAAGTTTGAAGATGAAGTTGATCAGCTCCTTTAATGGTTACATCACCTCTTGTGGCAATTGCAGAGACTGCAAAAGATGCAGCCTCAATTCTATCATTAATAACCCGGTGCTGCACCGGATTGAGACGTTCCACTCCCTGAATCACCCAAGTTCTATCAACTTCCTGAGAAATAATAGCACCCATGGATTGCAGCATCATAACCAAATCCACGATTTCAGGCTCTATTGCAGCATTTTTAATGACGGTTACCCCGCGGGCAAGAACTGCTGCCATTATAATATTTTCGGTTGCGCCAACACTGGGAAAGGGTAATTCGATTTTAGTACCAATCAGTTTATCTGCACTGAAATGGTAGGACTTACCATCAAAAACAACTTTTGTTCCCAGTTTTTCAAGTCCTGAAATATGAAAATCTAAGGGTCTGGGTCCAATATCACACCCCCCCATCATAGGAATAACTGCTTGTCCAAATTTATGAAGTAAAGGTCCAGCCATAAGAATGGGTATCCGATTGATTCCAGAATACTCAAATGGAACACTATACTTTTTGATATTTTTGGTATTAACAGAAAGTGTTCCCGCCTGTTTTTCATGATTAACAACGCAACCCAAATCCTCAAGAATTTGTGTTGTTAAAGAAACATCTCCTATATCGGGAATGTTTTCAAGAACGGTTTTACCGGAGGCAAGCATGGAAGCAACAATTTCTTTTGTTATCGCGTTTTTGGCCCCCCGGATTTTTATCTCACCTTTTAGGTAGCGGCCACCTTCAATTACATATTTTCTGGACATTTTAAATGCTCGTTCCTTTTCCCATTTTCCATTTCATGATAAAGGAAAACGTAAAAATAATTTATAAATGAAATAACTATACGAATTTATAAATCTGAAGTGAATATTCCATTAAAAATGAAATTTGCCAGGTGCATGACCTAATATTGCTATATTAAAAAGAATGTGCAGGCCGTTTTTTTTTAGGATTTTAAATAAGGACTTGCATCAAGACGCATTAAAAATCGATCTTTAGGAGATAATGCTAAAACTTCTTTTTCTCTTTTGTTTTTCTTCGGGTTTGTTGATTACATCCTGTGCTCCTGAGGGGTTCACGTCTTTTAAGCGTAGCAAATTATTACAAAATC
>JADFYW010000085.1 GCA_015232855.1 Fibrobacteria bacterium | reverse complement strand
TAATTGATATTGCCCGTAGCATAATCAACATTATTTTTAACATAAAAGACTTCCCGGACATGAATACCTTTATGATTTTTATAGAGGTATCCACTGGTAAGGGAAATAAGCTGTGTACCGCCTTTTACAATGGCTGTATTCTCACCAGCTTTTAAAAGCTTATCCTCTCCCGGAATAGGATCAAGCGTGCGACCAAAAATGGATGTCCCGGCAACTCCCGGCGTTGGTGGCTTTCGCTCAAGAATAACGGTATTTTCTTCAACTGCACTAAATAAATCCAATTTTTTATAATCAACGGTTCCGTCATTTTGTTCAAGCGGTGTGAGATTGGTATCAATTTTAACACATTCAATAATTTCAGCATTTTTACCGTTGACAGCAGACTTTGCCTCCGCAATGAGATATCGTCTTGCCGGTTGAGGGTTATCGGCAATACCACTCAAAACTTCTTGCTTAATTCCAAAACAGACATTATTTCTGGCTAGCAAAAAGCCCAAATCTTCAAGAGAAAGCTTTTTATCATCTTTTTGGGAGGCTACTAGTGTAAGATGGGCTTCCAAAGGGTTTGCCGAAAATTTTATATTCTTATATTTCTCGTTGTCAAAAAACGTAAACGGTGGTCCTACTTTTACAGCTCTACCCGTTTTTCTGATTAATGTTTTTTTAATAAGATCATAATTGGCATTAGTAACATTTTTCGCAAGCAGCCCAGACCGAATTGAATTAAAGGTCACAAGGGGGCTAATGGTTGGGGGAACAACAAGATAGGTCCCATCGGTCTTATAAACCCATTTGACATTTTGTTCCTCTGGCTTGGTTATCTTCCCCTTCTCATAATTAAAAATGAGTCGATCACCAGACTCATTTATCTCAATATCACCAAAAGCAGCATTAAAGTGTATTAAAATATTTCTACATGCTTCAGAAGTGAAAAAATCCACTTTTTCCCAGTTACTGGATTCAATAGTTAAAATAAGCTTGAATATTTTTTCTTCTATCAAAGCCGATATCTTTAACTCACAGTTTTCTGATCCGGGTTCCAACCAAAAGCCTGAAGTGAGAAGATGCAGCGCCTTTTGGTAATGTATTATCAGGGCATCTGAGTATTGTTTGGTCTCGAGTTGTGCCAATAGTTCTGCGACGCCTTTTTTGGTTGCTGTTTTATCGGACAGAATCATTGACGCAGGCTGTCTGACATCACTCTCCGGCTTTAAATCTGTTCCTACCGATACAGGATTGCCCTGAAGCCCGGAGACCATTAAGCAAAAATCGTCATGGGGTCTCTGGCTCTTGCAGAATTCATTTTGTTCATCCAACAATAATTGGTGAAATTTTTCTGTGGGTAAATGTCCACCTTTCTGAATAAGTCTGAACAAACGTTCTTTGCCAAATTGTTCTTGTTTCGGATTAGTATTTTCTATAAGTCCGTCAGTGTACATAACCAACTTGTCACCAGGACCAAGCATACAGCTTTTTTCTTCAAAGCCTCCATCCTCAAACGTACCAATAACCATACCTTCAGTCGCCAGCACCTCAATTTCTTTTTTACGATCGCGATAGATATATTGTTCAAAGTGCCCGGCCTTAGCATAACGCAATAGCTGCGTACGGGTATTAATTATAGCAAGAAATGCTGTAAGATGATGGTCTGTTTTAATAGCTGATACCATGTCATTATTAACACTGCGAAAAACATCAGCCAGATTACAATTTTCTCTGATATGAAGTGAAAAAGACATCTTAGCCATCCCCACAATAAACGCAGATGAGATATCGTGGCCAGATACATCAACAATCAAAAGTGCTATTTCATGATCACTTAAAGGAATAACATCATAATAATCCCCACCAACTTGCCTGGCCTGCACCAGCTTGAATGCTAATTCAAAGCCATCGACATTAGGAATCGTCTTTGGATAAATTCCTTCCTGGACCCGCCTGGCAACTTCAAGTTCATCTTTGATTCGCTTATTAGCAACCGCTAACTGACTGTTTGATTTTCGGAGTTCATCTCTTGTTTGTTTGAGGCGCAATTGGGATCTGATACGAGCCTTTATTTCGGCGATATCAGCCCCTTTCACCAAGTAATCATCTGCACCGTAATCAAGCCCGGATACTTTCGTTTCAACATCCCCTTTGGCAGTAAATAATATTACTGCAATATGGCGGGTTAGGGGGTTTTCTTTTATCTGTTTACATACTTCAAGACCCGACATTTCGGGCATATTAACATCAAGCACAACCAAGTCAGGGAAAGTAGCTAAAACAGATTTTAGCGCAGCGGGGCCGTTATCAAGGCATTCAACCTCATAATCCAAAGATGTTAGAATTTTATCCAGTACCCGAAGCAAGTCTGTTTCGTCATCAACAACTAAAATTTTTGGCTTGGTTGAATCCATGTGACCCGTCAGTTACCGAGAAAGGTTAAACATCACAGTTAAGTGATTAAGTGAATAACTGGTTAATGAAAACAAGTACTGCTAATATGAAGACGGCATAACCTGCTAAAAGAAAATAATATTTCCGCCATTTTTTTTCTCCAATTGCCATTACTGCAGCTTCCCCTGAGAAGGTAAGACCTCTAATTTTTTCTTCTGAAGGTTTCGGAAAAAACAGACTTACACCGTAACCAATAAAAAAGGTAGCACCACAACCAATGACATTCCACCATAACCAGGAAATACCCGGAGCAAATTTCCATAAAAGCAGATTAATCCCAAAGCCAAATATAATTCCCGTAACCGTACCTTCACCTGTCGCGCGTTTGGTAAGAATTGCAAGTAGAAATGTGGCAAGAATAGGGCCATTTATCAGGGAACCAATTTTATTGATTGATTCAATAATTGAATCAGATATATCGCTAACAAAGAAGGCAAAAATAGTACATATGGTTCCCCAAAAAACAGTAGCTCCTTTTGACCACCAGAGTTTTGCCGCTTCTGTTCTTCCTTTTGATAAATAACGTTCGAAAATATCTTTCTCTGTCATGGCACTTAGAGAATTAATAGTAGAATCAAGACTCGACATTGCAGCCGCAAAAAGCGCAACCATAATAATGCCTATAACTCCGTGTGGTAAATATTCCAAAACAAATGTAGGGGCTGCCAGATTAAACTCTCGTGATCCATCTGCTTTAAGTGGAAGTAAATCCATAAACTCAGGATGACTCATTGCATAAGATCCAATGGCCACACCCGTAAAGCAATAAGCCAGTACAAGAGGAAACCGCAAAATACCGTTCATGAACAAAGAACGTCTGGAATCATCAATACCCGTAGAACTGAGTTCTCGTTGTACCTGAGTCTGATCGCACCCATAATAGGATACATAAAGAAACAGACCACCAATCAACATTGGCCAAAAAGCAAATGTTTTCCCATCTCCGAGTCCATGATGACCGAAATCAATAGTAAGTAAGCGACTTTTATCGGCATGTCGAATCATTTCATCAAAACCACCTACGAGATCCAAAGCATAATATCCTATGAGTAATACCCCGAACAACAAAACAACCATCTGAATAACATCACTGGCAATAACGGCTTTAATGCCACCAATAGAATCATAAACAATTGTTATTACGGCAAGCACTATGATGCTTACACCCAGGGGAAGTCCCATACATTTGTGAATAACCAGTGAAATACCATACACCGTAACACCTGTTGAGAAGGCCCGTAAAAACTGAAATAACAAACTTAAAACAGTTCTGCTTCCGGGCCCAAAACGCATTTCGAGATATTCGTAGATACTGACAACATTCGCACTACGGTAAAAGGGAAAAAGAAAAATCATAGCTACAATCATTGCCAATGGTACGGCCAGTTCATACTGTAACCATATCAAACCGCCACCTGCAGCAAAGGCCACAAATGCCGGAGCCCCGAGCAAGCTGTTTGTACTACACTGAGTTGCCATGGTTGACAGAGAAATCTGCCACCATTTTATTTTATTCCCCCCCAGATAATAATCTTCAACTGTTTTCTGGCCCTTAGATAAATATACACTAAGGCCAATCATACCTGCTAAATATAGTATTACGATAATCCAGTCTAACGCATTCATTGCAATTCCCCGTCAATCCCTAAGTATTATACTTTTTAAGGCAAAGTGCCACAAATTATTCGAAAAAGTGAAGCAAAAACCATGTTTTTTCACTCAATCAGGATACTTTCCTATGGCCCAATCATTCAAAAAACATGAGATCTGATTGAGATCAGGGCTAGCCCCTCCATTTCTTACATAACAACCAGAAGTAGAAACTCCTGTTAATAAAGCCTGTTTCAGGGAAAGACCTGCTAACAACCCAGAACAAAAACCACCATTAAAATGATCCCCGGCCCCTGTAGTTATCGAAGGATTCGAACAAAATGGCCCAGAGACTTCTGCATTTACACGTCCCAAATTTCCAGCAGCATATTTAACGGAATGTATTATGACGCCATAAATACCCAACTTGTCATTAATATGGGTCACAGCCTTCAGCAACCCCTCTGTCCCATCTTGCAACGCTCCTTTAATCCCAATGACCTTTGCAACCTGCTCAGCCTCGCGAAAATTAAGACCAAGGATTACCGGAGTTTTTCTGTTCATCCCGGTAAACATTTTTAATGTTTTCACAAGTTCTGCGGTTTTTCTTTTTTCTGGATCACATAAATCAATAAACAATAACACTTTACTATCATCAGGCAGCAACCGATTTATATTTTGAAGAATGCCATTCATTTCGGTTAGCATCGTCCAGTTTGTACAGGCAAACAAATCTGACTCTTTTAGTAAATTTAAGAAGGCCTCTTCACCCATTATTTCCAAAATCCGTTGCCAGGACATTTGCCCATAGCTGTTCATTTTGCCCAGCATGAGCTTACCATCTGTAAATTCTAACGCATCAGTATGCCCATTATCCCCTAAAGGAATTAGCCGGCATTGCTGTCCGAGCTTATCAAATATTTTATTAGCTTCGGGATAACCAAGCAGGCCCATACAGTTAACCTGTACCCCCAAAGAGGAGGCTGCCATAGCCATAATGGGAGCATTCCCTCCCAGTTTTTTTTGTATCGGGACCAACTCAATATTCGAAGATTTACCCGCAGCACTCATAATTCTTTTCCCATATTCTTCTATGGTCTGAATGCGGGAATACTCATTACTGTTTATCCGCTGGGAAACAACATGATTGATTTCATCCACCATCCCATCAAAACCAGCGGTAAGACATTTACTTTCAAGTATTTTTGTTTTGGTAAGTAACAATTCTGCTAAAACTTTTAATTCATCTTGCATAAAATAGCCTGTGTTTTAAGGTTTGTTATGATTAAACAGGATTTGGTACATCAACAAAGACCGTTGGTATAATTTTGTTCTTCGTAAGATGTACAGCGAGAGCTTTAGGCCCAAACACCTCTGTATTATAATGACCAGAAGCTATAAAATTAAACTTTTCATCCTGACAAAACCCGAGAGTATCTTCTTTAGCCTCACCAGTAATATAAATGTCTGCACCCGCATTCTTTGCTTTATGTACCAGTCCGGCTCCACCCCCACTGCAAACGGCTACCGTTTGTATCTTTGAAACACCATAAGAAAAAGAAAAGTTTGCTGGTCCTATTTTTTGTTTCACCAACCGATGAAAAGCCTGAAGGGAAAGTGGCTTTGGTAATTTCCCGATAATGCCAATTTCATGTTCCCCTTCTCTATTAAAACATTCTTTATATTCAGCCCCCAATGTGCGAAGAATTTCGGTATTATTTCCGATTTTGGGTTGGGCATCCATAGGAAGATGATAGGCAAACAAACTCATATCATGCTTTATCAGAGCAGAAAGTTTTTTCATGAGCCCACCGGTAAAAATTTTTGGTTGATTATTCCAAAATCCATGTATATGGTGTACTACCAGAAAATCTGCTTTTTCCCTTATTACTTTCTGAACGGTTTCCCCGGTAAAACTTACTGCTGTCGCTCCCTTTCGAATCTGCGATTTACCTTCTACCACCAAACCCAGTGGACAATAATCGGAGAAACTACCAGGATCATATAAGTCATTAAGTTTTTGTTCAAGTTTTAATAACTGCATAATTAGCCCTGCTTTGTTTGGTTATCCAGATTACATTGGATTACTCTATTTCATTAATAATAAAATTAAAATTTTACTCTTCTTTCATTATGATTATTTTTTTTCCTATGTTTCAAATAACAATACAAACAGTATTATAATTAACCTACGATAGAGACAACACATATAATGGGACAACTCACACAACCATCACCCGTTAAACTGATTATCGGTTTACTTGGACAGAACCAGGAAATTCTGGAAGAGACCAGAAAGCATCTTGCAGTTTTGTATGGAAAAGAAGAAGAAATTCTCTCCGCTATTCCTTTTATCTGGACTAATTATTATGAACAAGAAATTGGTACCAGCCCTGTGCGCAGTTTTATTGCTTATGAAAATTTAATTCCAAGAATGTCAATTGTCGATATAAAACGAAAAACTAATGAACTGGAAAACAAATTATGTAAAAAAGGATTACGTCCTGTAAATATCGACCCGGGCTACATGACTTTGGGGCAATTTTTCTTAGCGACCACAAAAGATCAACGACAGCGAGTGTACCTGGGTAAAGGGATTTTCTTAGAGGTTACTCTCTTTTTTAAAGACGGAAACTTCCACCCTTTCAACTGGACCTATCGCGATTACCAAAGCGATAAGTACCTGACCTATTTCCTGAAAGTCCGCAGCAAACTTGCTTATCAATTGCGCAATGGCAGACCTTATTCACAAAGAAAAGCTCGATCCTTATGAGTCTTTTTCAAAGCACCTTAGAGTACATCTTCGCCTTGCTCTCCTGTACGGACACGAACAGCTTGTTCTACCGGTAAAATAAATATTTTCCCATCTCCCATCTTACCGGTTTTTCCGTTTTCGGAGATTGCTTCAATAACATCATTGACCTGCTCATCCTGAATCACCATTTCCAGTTTTATCTTTGGGATAAAATCGGTATGATATTCGCTCCCCCGGTAGAGTTCCGTATGCCCCTTTTGCCGGCCAAACCCTTTAACTTCGGTAGCGGATATGCCCTTTACCCCTTTCTCTTGCACTGCATTTTTTACTTCATCCAGTTTAAATGGCTTGATATATGCTATTACCATTTTCATTTTAGTTCTCCTTCTTTGCTGAGTTCACTTTAATATTTGAAAGATTTCACTTCTATACCATGTTTATTTACCGCATAACGAAACTGCCGTAATGAAATGCCCAGTTTTTTTGCTGCCAGCGTCTGAATTCCTGCAGATTCCTCCAGAGCAGCTATAATATTACTTTTGTGTAGTGGCACACGCTCATATGGCGCCCGTGGTTTCTGAAAATTGTCAGGTGCCGGGCTACCAAGATTCATACTCACAGGGGCAGGCGCACTATCAGCCAATGAATTCAATATGGGTATATCGGAAATTGGTTCTTTTCCATCAACCGTAAGAACAACAGCCCGCTCTATGGTGTGTTCTAATTCACGAACATTTCCGGGCCATGAATAGCTTTCCAGGAAACGATGTCCCTCAAGAGAAATACACACGTTTTTATTGTACTTTTTATTGTGCTGTTCAAGAAAATACGACACAAGGGGGAGTATATCTTCCTTCCTTTCCCGTAATGGAGGAATATGTATAGGAATTACCATTAAACGATAATAAAGATCTTCTCTGAAACGTTTCTGGCTTACCAAGGCCTCCAAATCTGCATTAGTCGCAAAGATGAGACGAACATCAACTTTTATGGTCTTATTGGAACCAAGGCGTTCAAAAGTCCCATCTTGTATAATCCGAAGAAGTTTTGCCTGAGTATCCAGTGACAGTTCCCCTATTTCATCCAGAAAAATAGTTCCATTATGGGCAGCCTCAAATTTACCAGTGCGCTGATTCAATGCACCTGTGAAAGAACCCTTTTCATGGCCAAACAACTCACTCTCAATCAAATTTTCAGGAATAGCAGCACAATTGACATTAATAAAAGCGGACCGTCGATGTGTACTGGCAAAATGTGCTCCCTTCGCTATTACGGTTTTGCCTGTGCCACTTTCTCCACGTAGCAATACACTCGCGTCTGTTTCCGCAACTCTCTGCACCATATTTAATACACTGGACATCGCTGGAGACCGGCTTATAAGGTTTTTGAGATGGAAATGTCCTTCCAACACCGCCTGCAACTGTTCATTTTCTTTTCGAAGCTTCAGATTTGCGCTTTTTACAAAATCATCAAGTTTGAGGGTCTGTGAGAGGATGGAAGCAGCTATTTTCATAACATTCACATCTTCATCAAGCATCGTCTGGCTGGATACCCGAAAAGCGGAAAGTACACCAATAGACATCCGATTTACCAGTACCGGGACAGCAATATATCCAACAATTCCGTGGGGAGAAACTTCAAAATTCTTTGGCACATGAAGATTAGGAACATCTTCCGCTCGAGGCGCAGCTAATGGCATACCTGAATAGAAGACCTTCCCCACAGGACTATCACTCATACTAACCCGGGCATATTTCATATCCGCTTCTTCCCAATCAATGCCCGCATGCAATTGTAACCCCTTCTTATCTGCTGTTGGCATAAACAATGCGCATTTTTCCAGATCCAGATTTTCTGATAGTGATCGCAAACATCTCGTGGCAATAAGTTTATAATCCAGTGAAGAACTGATATGCCTGCTCATATCCATGAGTGCAGAGAGTGTTCTGGCCTGGTGTATTGTAGTCTCAGGCATAATTAGACTTGCTCCCTTTCATTATGACAAATATTAACATTTATTGACCATATTAACAATTATTTACATTGTACGACAAAAATTACCCTAAAAACCATTAATTTCCTTTTTACTAGTTGAAGTAGCTAAAATTGTGCCATTATTTTAAATTTGAGTAAAATTAAGCTTTACAGCAATTCAAAAAAAGAGACTCAGAATGAAAATCAAAATAACCACCAATTTTCCAAAAAAATCAGGACATTCGTCTTCTTATTACCCCAAACAACTGATCTGCCTGCTAACAGATACCAAAAAGCCGTTTGCAAAAATCCCTGGAGAATCAGCTATTAATAAAGCTGTAGTCGAAATCATAAAAGAAATCTCCGATAAAAAGGGGTCCGCTAAAACTGAAGTTTTGCATTCAACCACAAATCAGGTTTTATTAAGTGCAGCCAGCGTACTGCCAGGCTTAAGCAACCAAGAATGTATACGGGTAGCAGGTTTCCAGGCCATGAACGCCGCAAAGGGCCGTTCAGTTTCAGAACTGATGGTTCCTGTAGAGTCTGTAAACCCTTTGCAGGTAAGAGCAGCTATCGAAGGCATGGCTTTTGCTGATTACCAGTTTCAACAATACAAAACATCTAAAAAATCAAATAAAGAGATCACATTAACACTGATCTGTTCCAAAAACCAACTGTCTCATTGTAGAATAATTGCAAAAGAAACAACACTGCTGTTTGAAGGTATTAACTTCGGCAAGGATCTTATAAATACCCCAGGTTCAGACCTTGTCCCGACAGAGTTAACAACCCGAATCAAAAAACTGATAAAAAATTCTTCAATTAAAATGGAAATCAAATCAAAGCAACAGTTAATCAAAGAAGGATTTAATGGCTTGATTACAGTTGGTAAGGGCTCCACCGCTGATCCCTGCATGGTAACTCTTTCTTACAATGGTTCCAGTAAATCCAAGGCCGGTAAAAAACCACATCTCGCATTTGTTGGAAAAGGAGTAACATTTGACACAGGAGGTATCAGCCTCAAACCCGGTTCCAGTATGTGGGAGATGAAAAGTGATATGTCCGGCGCTGCCACCGCACTTGCTGCCATCTACACCATTGCAAAACTCCAATTAAAAATAAAAGCAACTGCTATTCTGGTGTTAGCTGAAAATCGACCAGGAAACCCGGCTGTATTACCCGGAGATATTTTCAAAGCCAAAAACGGAAAGACCGTTATGGTTGAAAATACTGATGCCGAAGGCAGGCTCATATTAACCGACGGCCTTGCCCAGGCAGGTATTAAAAACGCCACTCACATAATAGACATTGCCACTCTTACCGGCTCTATTGTCCGTGCCTTGGGAACATCCATGGCAGGTCTATTCTCTAATAACACCGCTCTGGCCAGGCAAATAAAACAAGCAGGCTCTCATTGTGGTGAAAAATTTTGGCATATGCCCCTTGAAGAAGAATACCGTTCTCATATTGATGATAGCGTAGCTGATATCAAGAACCTGGGGAAAACCGAAGCGGGTGCTATTACCGCCTCCCTCTTTTTAAGAGAATTTGTCCCTAAAGAAACCGCCTGGGCCCACCTTGATATTGCGGGAACAGCATTTTCAACAACTACCTGGAAGTACCACAAACCAGGCGCAACTGGCTGGGGAATAAGAACTCTGGTTGAAATTGCCCGGATGATGTCTTGATACCTTAACCAAAGCAGGTATATACCTTATGGAAAAAATCGCAGTCATTGATTTTGGAGGGCAATATGCCCATCTAATTGCCAATCGTATCCGCCGTCTTGGCGTTTATTCAGAAGTTATTCCACCCACTTCTTCACTGGAAGATACTGAACAATTTTCCGGGCTCGTATTTTCGGGGGGTCCCGCTTCTGTGTATGCTTCTGATATCCCGGAATTCAATGCCGAGCTCATTTCAGCAGTAATGCCTATTCTCGGAATTTGTTACGGACACCAGCTTATTTGCAGACATCTTGCGGGTGAGGTAACCCGGGGTAAAGTTCATGAATTTGGTCCATCCACCTTTACGGCTGATACCACACACCCACTTTTAAAAGATGTATCTCCCAACTCTAAAGTGTGGATGAGTCATGGGGACGAAGTATCCCAGCTTCCAGAAGATTTTACATCCATAGGTTCTACTTCTGATTGCCGCAATGCTGCTGTTGCCTGTGATGACCTTAAGATTTACGGGCTTCAATTCCATCCGGAAGTCACCCATACTGAAGAGGGTATTCGAATACTTGATAATTTTATCAATCTTTGCAAGGTTCAGCGCAAATGGAACATGAAACGCTATTTCCAAATTCTGGAAGAGCGGGTAAACGAACAATGCAAAGGTAAAAAGGTATTTTTATTGGTGAGTGGTGGTGTCGATTCAACAGTAGCTTTTGCTCTGCTTAATAAAATCCTAGGACCAGACCAGGTAATCGGACTCCATATCGATAACGGCCTCATGCGTAAAAATGAAAGTTCGGATATTATAGATTACATGAAGAAAGAAGGATTTAATAATCTCATCTTCTGCGATGCAACCGATACCTTTCTTTCAAGACTTCAAGGAAAAATTGCACCTGAAGAAAAGCGAAATATTATCGGCGCAACATTTATTGAAGTACTCAAAGAACGCGCAGCCTCACTCAAACAGGATGGTGAGAACCTTATTCTTGCACAGGGGACCACTTACCCTGATACCATTGAAAGTGGAGGCACCAAAAACGCTGCTACAATAAAAACACATCATAATAGAGTACTAGAGGCTCTGAACATGCTTGAAAAAGGAACGCTTATCGAGCCCCTGGCAGAACTCTACAAAGATGAAGTACGGGAATTGGGCGAAACCCTAGGCATCCCCGCAGAACTAATCTGGCGTCACCCTTTTCCTGGCCCGGGCCTTGGGGTACGACTTTTGTGTCATACGGGAGAGGTACAACCCGTAGAAGAAACTGCCACAGCAGCACTGCAGCCTATCCTAAAAAAATACAATACCGATGGTATAATTCTACCCATCAATTCCGTAGGTGTACAGGGAGACAGCAGGACCTACGCTCACCCTTGTCTATTATACATTGAGCCCAATTGGGTCAAATGTGAACAAATAAGCACAGATATAACCAATAACATCCGGGACATTAATCGGGTAATTATTGAAATAGGCAGCGTTAGCCGGGAACATAAAATGGTTCAAACCTTTTGTGACAAAAATAACCTGGAGTTCCTAAGACAAGCTGATGATATCTGTACACAGATGCTATTCGAAAACAATCTCTACCGCGACATCTGGCAGATGCCTGTGGTACTTTTACCACTTCAAGCTAATGGAAAACCAATTATTGTCATGCGCCCCATTTATTCTGCTGAAGCTATGACTGCAGATTTTGCAAAAATAGACGCAAACCTGCTGAAAAAACTCTGGCAACAACTTGAATCAATTGGAACCGGAGCTCTTTGGTACGACATTACACCCAAGCCCCCAGGCACTATAGAATGGGAATAGTACCAGACTATTTTCCTCACGAATTTTCAGACCTTAACCCCTCGGGTTATAAGTTATCTAAGGGGTAATATGATCAAAGATGTTGATTTTCTTTACCTTTTGTTAATTTTCAAGACAGATATTCAATTTTATTAATGAACAGGACTCGTATTGATTGATCCAAAAGACAGAGAAACAGCAGTTGTAGTGGGTGTGATAACAAAAAATGTTACCATTAAAAAGGCTAAAACACACCTTGATGAACTAGCCAGGCTGGCAGACACTGCTGGAGCTGAGGTTATTGAATATATAATACAGAAAAGGGATCGTTTTAACAGCACCAGCCTGCTTGGCTCAGGAAAGCTCCTTGAGGTGGCAGAATACGTAAAAACACACGACGTTGATCTTGTAATTTTTGATGAAGATTTAACGGGTTCACAAGTCAAAAAAATTGAATCGATTGTACCATGCAAGGTTATCGATAGAAGCGGGCTCATTCTGGACATCTTTGCCCGAAATGCCCAGACCGCCGAGTCTAAGCGCCAGGTCGAAGTTGCCCAACTCGAATATATTCTTCCCCGCCTCACCCGGGCCTGGACCCACCTCTGCCGCCAAGTAGGTGGCATCGGTACCAGAGGCCCTGGCGAAACCCAGCTAGAGGTGGACAGACGGCTTATCCGAAAAAGAATAACGGAATTAAAAAAGCGCCTTAAAAAAAGTGCGTCCATCAAGCAACGTCAACATGACCGTCGTCATACAAGCTTCCACGCCGCCCTGGTAGGCTACACGAACGTTGGGAAATCTTCACTCATGAATCTCCTTACTCACAGCCAGATAAAGACCGAAGACCGGCTATTTGTCACGTTGGATGCTACCACCAGAAAACTAAACCTGGGGCTCCATTCAAACGCCGTTTTATCTGATACCGTCGGATTTATCAGGAAGCTCCCTCATAAGCTCATTGAGTCATTTAAAAGTACCTTAGGTGTGGTCAGTGAATCATCCATTATCTTGCATATTATTGATATACATGAACAAGACTTTGCAGACCAGATGGAAGTCACTGCAAAAGTGCTCTCCGAACTTGATACTTCAGATATCCCTCGAATCACCATTTTTAATAAGATTGATTTGATTGAACGAGAGAGACTTGCCATGATGAAAAGCAAATTTCCCGATGCTCTCTTTATTTCTGTACATAAGAAACATGGTATAGAAACACTAAACAAAAGAATTGAAAAGTTTTATTCCAACCATGTAAAAAAGCATATATCCGCCTCAGCTAAACCAGCGACTAAAGGCTGGTAATACCCCGTTTTCATGTTAAAAATCTTCTTGCTCCTCTTTTTTGTTACTGGAGTCTCCTACTCATTTTTCGAAGATAGAATAACTTCTTCCGGATACTCAGCAAATCTGGGAGCTGGCGCTTCAACGGGAGCATACAGGCTCAGTATCAGCCATAACCCTGCTACCCTCTACCAGGACCATTTTGGTTTTGCCTTGAGCCATTATTCTCCCTATCAGTTATCCGAACTATCAGTTACTGAAGCAGGAGTATTCAAAGACTGGTATTTATGGGGAACCAGCTTCAATATTCTTCAGACAAAAGTAGCTGATATCTATTTAGAACATACACTGAATATACAAACCAGTATATATGTGTATAAATCACTTCGCTTTGGATTTGCCTTAAACAGCAGAAGACTTGAAATCAGGAATTATGGGAAGACCTGGTATCCGGGGGAGGCTATAGGTGTTCAAGTGCAAATATTTGAAAAGTTGTCCCTGGGAGGGTTTACTACAGATATCATTTCTCAATATCTGTCAAACGAAATCATTATTCCTGTCTACCAATTCGGAGTTAGTTTCTCAGGACCGTTCGGCTATTCAATGCATTATGACATGAGAAGAGAAAATAACATAACATGGAGACAATATTTCAGTCAAACCCTAAACATTCGGAAAATTCTCAAAATCAGTATTGGAATCGCAGATAAACCCTACCAATTCTCCCTTGGATGTGCAGTACATTATAAGGCCCTTGGCCTTTTCAGTGGAGCACAGATGCATGGTAAACTGGGTCATACCAGACATTACGCTATACTTGGTGATTTCTTAAGTAAAAATAGAGCTGAGTAAAGATTTTCTGAAAAACAAATAAAAGAAATCTATTGAACCTTGATTAAAATTTGGGGATAATAAGGGAGCACGAATTCACCCTGGAGATTGGTATGGGCATTAAAGACATATTTAAACCAAAATGGCAACATCCTGAACCAGATACACGAAAAAAAGCAATTGCAAAACTGGAAGATAGCCAACTCCTGGCAAATATTGCAAAAAAGGATGTAAATCCTTCAGTCTGTGAAATAGCCGTGACAAAGCTTTTTGACGAAGGTGCTCTTGCTGATGTAGCTAAATATGCCAACCATGAAAAAATTGCTATCCAGGCTATCAAAAAAATTACAAATCTTGACTTACTTAAAACCTTGATGCATAGTGACATTTCAAAGCCTGTTCGTGAAACAGTCTGGAGACAAACAGCCCGTTTTGATACCAATACCAGAGAAACTGCTGTTGAAAAAATCGGAGATGAAGAATTGTTACTCGATATCGCTATCCATGACAAAGACTACAATGTGTGCCTTACAGCAATTAGCAATATTAATAATCAAACATTATTACTTGAAATTATAAACAATACAGAAAATCCTGATATTCGCTGGAAAGCTGTCGAAAAGCTGGAAGACCAGGTAACGCTGGCCACCCTTGCAAAGTCTGACCGTGATGAATCGGTTCGTGTTGAAGCAACAGAAAATCTTTCCGACAAAACACTTCTCCATGAACTGGCAGGGGACAATAACTCTGTCAAAGTTAGAAATGTTGCAATCGAGCAATTAGACGACCCGGAACTTTTGAAAAACCTTGCAATTTCATCGAAATTTGGCCATATATCCTGGAGAGCTCTGGAAAAAATTACCGACAAACAATTACTAAAAGAAATTGAAGAAAAAGCCGAAAATCAAGACATCAGTAATGCAGCTAAAGACAAATTTGTAGAGATTAATAAAAAATAGGATTTTTAACATACAGAATCATTGTAAGACCTTTATTTGGATACAGTTCTGCACTTAACACATGGAAAAGCTATTACAAGCAGACACTGCCAAAAAGGAAAAGATCGCAAAAGCAATTAAACTTTTTCTGGGTTCTCCGGAAATTGATAAGCAGATACAGGGAATAAAATTAGCGGGTAAATATACCGATTATAATTCAATTTCACTTATTTCAAATATTATTTCCAGTCCGGATCAAACTACGAGCACCCTGGCAAAATCCACAGCCCTTGCTCTGGCAAAGAAGTGTCTGAAGGACGAAAGTGATACTCTTTCACAATTTGTAGTAAGCGCAGCAGTTCAGTGTATTAATAAATTTGAACCATCTTATCCTGAAAAACTTCAAGCAACACTTGGTACCAATGATGTAGGAAATATCATTAATGCAATTACTTCCCTCCGACATTTTCTTTCTGAAGAACAAGCCGCCAAAGTCTTGAACAACATACTCGGTCACGCAAATAATAAAATTAGAGCCTCGGCCGTCTTACATCTTGGCCCCCTCGCGTCAAAAGCCAAAGCCGATTTACTATCAAAATTTCTCGATGACAGCGATAATCGGGTAAAAGCAAATACCATTGAAGTTTTGGAACAATCCAATAATTTCGCTTTTATTAAAATCATTGAGAAATTTCGAAAGGATGAAAACAACAGGGTTCGAGCTAATGCTCTAAAGGCTCTTTTTAATCTCGGCGAAAAGAATATTCAAAAAGACGTGCAAAGTATGCTTCATGACGCCAACCCGCTTATTCGATCAAGCGCAATCTGGTTACTCGGTGAGCTGGGACGCTCGGCCTATTTTATGCTCCGCCTCTTAGAAATAGTACAACATGACGAAGAAGATATTATCAGGCAAAATCTTATGTTAGTACTAAAAAAAGTGGGTACGGCTCCGCAAGTTGATTTTTTGCGTGTAGCCCTCAAAGAAGACAAACGAAAAGAATTCACTAGAAACATTATCAACAAAAAAGATCTTCATATCACACTCACTCATACACCTCATTACATCGAAATAAAAACGACGGGCATACTTACGGCTCAGACAATCCTCGCACTCAAACTCAAGCTGGATGAAATAATAAAAACCGAATCAAAGTTTGTTATGGATTTCAAAGAAATGGAATACATTGATAGTTCTGGCATAGGTTTACTCATTAACTTACAAAAGCTTCTTTCACCCAAAAAAGGATTTCTCTATATATACAATTGCAAATACAACATCATGGAACTGTTTCAGATATCCAAGATAGATTCATTTCTTCAAATCTTTCACAACCTTAAGGAAGTGCATCATTTCCTGAAAATCGAATAAAGCACAACACCCCATGTATCCACATTGGGCCGCATTACATAGTAGTCCTGAATACTTTCTTAAATTCCCTTTCAAGAAACAGTAACCCTTGGCCTATAATACTCTGACGAATAACGGGATTATCCCAATGGAGAGGCTGCGCCAGGAGTTTTTCGAGGTAATCTGTAGATTTTAAAGGTTGTGTCCACTTCCCTTCAAAGACATGTTCTTTAAGCAGTCCGTCGCCAGGCCGACTTTTTACCTGGATAAAAATTTCATACTCAAATTCAAGCGCAAGTACATATTTTGAAGAATCCTTTGCTAATACTGCTTTTTTTCCAAAATTAAATTTACGGATTTCTCCAGAGACCGTCCGTCCATTTTTGAAAAGCGTTTGTGTCATTCCCTCAAAATCACTACTATCCGACTGAATAGTGACTTCCCGAAAACTGATATCAGTAAACAAGGCTGCGGAGAATCGAGTCAAGAAATCACGGATATTCCAGGGAAACTCTTTATTCTTCGAACTACACAAAAAAGGCAGCAGTACAATTTTTCCCGGTTCATTACCCGTAATAATATCATCCTGGCGTTTACGAAAGAGCATGCCCTTATAGAGTGCATCCTCAATCATCACGGTATCCAACCAGTCATGCACATAAAACAAATCTTTCTTTGCTATCGTTTCCGGCTCAAAAAGTACCGTATCAGCCTTAATCACCCTGTTTTCCTTTACAAAAGCAGACTGGCCTGTAGTCAGATGTCTGATTTCAACCATGCCGCTAAGTACATAAATTCGTACAAAGGAATTCTTTTTTTCGGCTTCAAGAATTACAGCCCCATTTCTTGACATCAAGCTGACTTCTGGTCCATAAAATCTGCAAGGCACACGTTTTTGATTTCCAATACTTTTACCGGGTTGGAAGTACAATGATCCGTAATACAATGTGATAATTTTTGCAGGAACTTCATTCGGACTTGCTATAACCGAATTAAGCAGACAACGGCTATTACTATTCAGTAGTAATTTATCACCATTTGCATATAAAAGTTCAATAAAGGCTCCAGGATGCACTCGTATTTTGGTGTTTTGACCACAAGGCATTCCTTTTCCAGCCATGGACCAATTCAACTGATTGTGACCCTGCAATTCTACACGGCCAGACAATTTTTCGATAACAGCTTCACCATTATCTTCAGAAAAAGCAATTGAAGAAAAGCATAGTATAAACAGTAATAAGATTTTCATTCTTATATCAATCGGATATTATCTATAATATATTGAATAAAGAAAATGTAAACAGAGGAAAAAATGAATAAAAATGAAGATCATTTACTGTTATTTTTTGAACGATTAAAGAATATCAGCGCAATTAAACGTTTTGGAAACTTTCCTGTCTTACAATTTGAATCAGTAGCCGGACACTCTTTTAATGTGGCTATTATTTCATTATTAATAGCAGATTATGAAAATGACTCTGAAATTAATGTAGAAATAGTCCTCAGAAAGGCCTTATTCCATGATTTTGAGGAATCTATTCTTTCTGATATCCCTCATTCAATAAAGCACCGGTATAAAGGGGGAAAATTAGCTAAAATGCTCAAAGAAATTGTACCAGGACTCATTGAAGATAAAATATTTAAGGAACTACCAAAATCTCTCCAGGGGAATTGTATTAAAAATTCGAAAGAAGCAAAAATAGGAACAGAAGGGGAAATTGTTGAAGCTGGAGATGCCATGGATACCATCGTAACTGCTATCCGTGAACTTAAACTGGGAAACTTATACTTTGAACAGGTTTTTGATGCTGCTGTAGCTCAAGCTGAAAAACATAATCACTTTAAGTTTGTTAAAATATTTTTGGAATCAGCACAGGCTTACCGTTCAAATATTCATCAAGCTTCTGCTGAAAACATTTAACGAGGCTGTTCTTTTCAAGTAACCGTCCGATTCAGGACGAAATTAAAATGGAAATAATAAGATATAGACTACAGCGAAGGAGACAAAAATATTTATCAGATTGTCACATTTGCTTACAAGATGAACTGTTTTGGAATAGGGATGATCTGACAGTATTCTTTTTTGATTCCATACCCCCAAAAGCGCACTAAATACAAATTTGAGAGAAAGTAATATCAGTCCCAATATAAAGAAATCAGCCATATTCAGAACAAAAAGATACAAAGCTGGAATAGCAAAATAAAACAGGTAACTGATAAAATTAACCCGGGAAGCATCATTTTCTTCCTGAACTAAACCCTTAAACTCATTAATTTTAACTTTAACATATTCATATGATGCCATGAACTGATGAACATTTAGTCCCACAAATCCCACAGTAAAAACCATACAAATTTTAGTATACATCAATTGTGACATAAGTAGGCAATATATAAAAAATCTACTTAAGAGTTATATGAGCTTATAAAAAAAGAATGCTATTATTTAAAACTAAGAATTTCATCCAAAATACGCTTGTAGGATTCATACCGAAATTGAGGCAAATCACCCAGATTTAAGGCTTTAGTTACCGCACAACCTTTTTCATCCAAATGCTTACAGTCACGAAATTCACATTTCCAGGCAAGAGCTTGTATTTCCGGAAAAGTAACTGCAAGATCCTCCAAAGAAAAATCATGCAAGGCCATTTCACGCATTCCTGGTGTGTCTATTAACCAAGTATGATCATCTAACATGTACAACTGTGAACGACTTGTTGTATGTCTTCCCTTGCCATCAAAACTCCTCACACTACCCGTTTTCACATTTGCATCAGGGCTAACATACTTCACAAATGATGATTTTCCTACTCCGGATGGACCTGTAATGACAGACTTTTTCCCAGTCATAGCCTCTCGTAGGCCCCCAATTCCCTCACCCGACTTTATCGAACATGTAATAATATGATAACCTATTTTTTTGTAGTACAATATTTCTGAAGGAATTTTTTCACATAAATCAGACTTATTTATACAGATTACCGGTGGAATAGCAAATCTTGCCATTCTACCAAGATATCTGTCGAGAAGACGACTATTAAAATCTGGAGCTTTCATCGCAAAAAACACAATTGCCATATCAATATTAGCAGCGATAAGGAGACGTTGGTTTTTCCTATCAACAGGCCCTGGTCGGTAGAGATGATTTTTTCTTGGCAAGATATTTAAAATTATCCCGGATACACCAATTTTTGTTGAAAATAGGACCTTATCACCAACAGTGATTCCAAAAAAACTGGAAAGATCCAGTCGTTTTGAAACCTGACAGTTATATTCATGCCCTGATTTTGTAAGTACAAGACAGGTCTTCCGGTTGACCTGGAGGACTACACCTGATTGGGAATCCGTTGACTCGGGATCTATTACCCGGTTTTTAGTCTTTTTCGTTTTCTTTGCTTCACGAGACCAACGAAGCAGTTCCGGTGAATCTTCATCCAAGATGCCATCCCGCCATTCTCTGGTGGTATCCTGCCGGACGGCCCGGTGCAAACGCCTGCTTTTAGTTCCCGAACTATCAGAAAATATCTTTTTTTTCTTTCTTAGAAAATTTTGGCGGTGGGACTACAGGCGGCTGCCTTTCTGATATCTCGTCAGCTTGTTTTAGCTTTTTCTTAACAGGTTCAGGAGCAACAGGAGTTGGCTGAAAGACATCCTTGTCACGCTTAGTTTCAGAAAAAGTCTTTGGGGAAACAGCTGGTGTAGGTTTTGGAATGTTGCTTACTTGTTTCA
>JADFYW010000084.1 GCA_015232855.1 Fibrobacteria bacterium | reverse complement strand
TATGGTTTTAAAAGAGCTTTATCCAAATAGGCTGGAAAAAAGAAGTAAATTTTAATCTTCCTTTATTTATCAGAGGATTCGGTAAAGAACAATAATTGGCACTCAGGTCACCATATTTCAACTTAAATTCTTAAAAATCAACAATTTGGAAAAATTTTTCAAATATGAATGTGCCTAAAATTCAACACAGTTATGTTGAAAAATCAACAAATTGATGCGTACTGGTTTGTAAAAATAGTATACTAAGTTTATATGAATTTAAAAAAACATCTTAATGTGCTCATACTGGAACTCATTATTTCCGGTCTTCACTATTCAACACCAATACATCTCCACCATTTTCATGCAATATTCCAGAGGCTCTATTATTTCCCTATCATTCTGGCTGCCTATTATTTTAATCTAAAATTTGCTATTGCCTATGCGGTGTTAAGTGGCCTGCTTTATATTCCTCATATCTTTTTTCAGTGGGAGGGGCACGCTGTTCATAGTTTTACACAATATATAGAAATATCCATGTTTGTAGTCATTGCAGCTGTTCTGGGTTTCCTCTTTGACAGCAGGCGAAGGCAGCAAGATAAAATATTGCAACAACAGGAAGAGTTATCCAGAGAAAAGCGGCTCAGTTTGCTGGGGAAACTTGCGGCCGGATTAGCACATGAAATCAGGAATCCGTTGGGCGGTTTACTGGGGTCAGCAGAAATCCTGGAAGACAGCCTGGGAAAAGAACACCCTAAAGCTGAGTTTGTACAGATCATTCAAAAAGAATTGAAACGGGTGAACGGGAAACTGAACGAGTTTCTTGATTTTGCCCGTCCGAGAAAACCTGACCTGGTTCCCAATGATATTCATGATATTATCAGAGAAGTGGTATTTATCATTAAAACGGAAGCAGACAAGGCAGGAATTACTATAAAAGAAGATTATGCTTTACCTATGCCGCTTATCCCAGTTGATGCAGAGCAGATAAAACAGGTAATATTAAATATTGTGCTTAATAGTTTAAAAGCTCTTCCCAACAAGGGGGAGCTTGTGATCAAGACAATCATTCAGGATAAAGAGATAATAGTCAGTTTTAAAGATAATGGGCCGGGTATTTCTCCAAAAGAACGGGATTCTATTTTTGAACCATTCTATACCACTAAAGAAAAGGGTACCGGACTTGGTTTATCAATTTCGCAACAATTGACTGAAGCTCACCATGGAACACTGACAGCCTTGCATCAGGAAAAGGGCGCATGTTTTGAATTGAGGTTACCCCATGAATGATCAAAACATTATGATAGTTGATGACGACCTCAGTTTACTCAGAGTTATTGAACATCATTTAAGCGGGGCAGGGCACCAAACCAGGGCCATAAACAAACCAGATGAAGCTTTAAAACTGCTTGAGGAAGAAACCTTTGATATGATTCTCTGTGATATGAAAATGCCCGGATTATCGGGTCTCGATATTTTGAAACAGATAAATAAACTTGGCGTGGATGTGTTGTTTATCATTATTACAGGTTATCCCACCGTTGAAGAAGCGGTGGAAGCGATGAAGCTTGGTGCTTTTGATTTCATCCAAAAACCGGTGGACAAAAATCATTTGTTACGAGTGGTTGAAAAGGCTTCTGAAGTAATAACCCTCCGTCGGGAGAACCGTCACTTAAAATCACTGGTAAAACAACAATTTGCCTTTGACAAGATCATTGCCCGATCTGCTTCAATGAGGAATGTTTGTACCCAGGCAGCACAGGTGGCTCTGAGTAATGTCTCCATATTAATTTCTGGTGAAACCGGTACCGGGAAAGAACTACTGGCGAAGGCTATTCATAATAGCAGTAAGGTGAAAAAGGGGCCTTTCATTGCGCTAAACTGTGGCGCTATCCCAGCTAATCTTATTGAGGCAGAACTCTTTGGCCATGTAAAAGGTGCTTTTACCGGGGCTGTTTCTGCAAGGATGGGGCTTTTTGAAGCTGCCAATAGCGGGACTATTTTTCTGGACGAGATAGGGGACTTGCCGTTGGAGATGCAGGGCAAGTTATTACGGGTACTTCAGGAAAATGTGGTAGTACCTGTTGGGAGTAATACCCAAAGAGAGATTAGTGTACGGGTTATTTCGGCAACACACCAGATATTACCAGAAATGGTTTCGGCGGGAACTTTCCGGGAAGATCTCTTTTACCGATTAAATATTGTTCCTCTCGAAATACCTCCTCTTCGGGACCGGATGGATGATATTGCTTTTTTGTTTAAGCATTTTATTAAAAAACAATTACAGGTTGACGGACGGGAAATGCTGTCTATCGATAAAAAAGTGGTAACCGTTCTTGAAGATTATGACTGGCCGGGAAATGTGCGTGAACTTGAAAACCTGGCGAGACGGATTGTTGCGCTTACCGCAAACAATGAAATAGTGCTTAATGATATCCCTGATAACATACAGAAAAATAAGCGCCAGGGAGTACTTCCCGTAGATATGCCTGATTCAGGAATTGATTTGGAAGAATGGATGGATAGGTTAGTGGTTCGTGCGCTTAAAAAGAATGACTGGAACCAGAGTAAAACAGCGAAATTTCTTAATATTTCCAGAAACACATTAATTTACCGAATGGAAAAACGTGGCCTTCGTAGGAATAGTGATTAATTATTTGATTAAGTAATGGGCTGTTCATGTTCACAGTGGTTTACTTCAATGGTTATATGAGTTAAACCCCTGATGCCTGAGACAAGTTTTTGATAGTATTGTGGCGGCTGCGGGCAATGGGTTACCAGAGAAATAATCGCGGCGGACTTTTCACTATTTAATGGCCATATATGGAGATCTGAAATTTTATTATCAGCATCAGATTCAATATGGCTAATAATGTCTTCTTTAATATGTTGGTCCGCTATGTCCAGGAGAGTAGGGGAGGTAACCCTTAATAGTCCCCAAGCCCATTTTGTAATAATGAGTGCTCCCACAATACCCATTAATGCATCCATGAATACCCAGTTAAAAAATTTTGCAGTGAACAAACCTAAAATGGCTAAAACAGATGTTAAGGCGTCAGCAAGTACATGGAAATAGGCTGCTTTTAAGTTGTTATCCTGATGGTGATGTTCCTTATGGGTTTGATGGTGGTGGTCATGGTGACCATGATGATCGTGATGAGAATCTTTAAGCATAAGCGCGCAGAAACCGTTTATTAATAAACCAATCACAGCTACAATAATAGCTTCGTTATATTTAATGTTTTGGGGTTCAATTATACGGATAACAGACTCTACAGCCATAACCAAAGCAACAACGGCGAGGGCTATAGCACTTGCAAAGCCTCCCAATTCTATAACTTTGCCTGTGCCAAATGAAAACTTTGAGGACTTGGCATATTTATTTGCGTACCAATAAGCAAAGAGCGTTATGCCAAAGGCCGCCACATGGGTACCCATATGCCATCCATCAGCCAGAAGTGCCATAGAACCAAAAGCGATTCCCCCTATGATTTCGATTCCCATCATAATAACCGTGATAACGGCTACTATTTTTGTCCGCAATTCTCCGTGTTCATTTTTGGTAAAATAGTTGTGTTCATGTTTCCAGTTTTCAACTGAATGAATGGGCATATAAATTTTCCTGTTTAATAACTGTGAGAGCAATGGTTATAAAGAAGGCTGTGTAAATTTTTTTACTTAATAAATCTTGCAATTAATCTGTTTATTTATATTTTACTGATAATGATATTCATAATCAGATAAATTAGTATGAATTTTATTATCTTTCAATGATATGAAATCAGAATGGGAAATTTTTGCTGCATATCTTAGAAAGAATGGTATACGCAGAAGTGAACAGAGAGAGAATGTTCTTGATGTGTTTTTAAAAACGGAGAAGCATTTAACTATAGAGGAATTGTATTTCTTAAGCAAGAAGAAAAGCCCGGAAATAGGATATGCTACCGTGTCGCGTGCAATGAAAGTGATTTGTGATGCTGGCCTGGCAGAAAAAGTTGATTTTGAAGATGGTATTACGAGGTTTGAACATAAATTTGGGCATGAACATCATGACCATTTGGTCTGTGTAAATTGTGGAACATTTATTGAAGTAAGAAATGATGAAATCGAAAAACTCCAGGAAAAAATGGCCAAAAGCAAAGGCTTCACTATTATTCGCCATAAGCTTCAGCTTTTTGGACTTTGTCGGGAATGTCAAAATAAATAAGAGTGTTTTTTTTACTTATTAGGTGATAATGATTATCAATATCATAAAATTTCACTTCAATAGGATCTTGGAAATCTCTTGGCTATTGCGAAAGGGATGCGCTTCTTTTTTACTTCTCATATTATTGTTCCAGATAACTTCTGGCAGTGAAATAAAAGAAAAATCAGAGTCCTTTATTACTAATACGTTTAATGGAGATGCGGCACTCGAATTCAGAAAATTAGCAATACCAACACAACTAAAGTCTGTTATTCAGAAGCAAGTAAAACAAAAATTTTTCAGAGACGATGTTTATTTCTGGATTGTAAAAAACAACAACAAAATTATTGGTTACGCTTTACTGGACAATGTAATGGGAAAGGCTTTGCCGATCACCTTTTTAGTTGTACTCGATACATCACTATCTATTCGTGCTGTATCTATAATTAAATACCGTGAAACCATTGGTGGCGAAATTGCAAATAAAAACTGGACAGCTCAGTTTGTGAACAAAAACGCTACATCAGGATTTCTTTTAGGTAGAGATATTGACGGGATAAGTGGGGCTACTATGTCTGTGGTGTCTGTATCCAAAGGTGTAGAAAAATTGGTTCTTCTCCTCAGTAAAATAAAGGACAGCTTATGAACTACAGTATATATCAACTAGACCCCTTACTGAAAAAATTGTTTTTCATGATTGTGTTAACCTTAAGTGTTGGGGTATTATGTGGTCTTGGCTATTTGTACCATACCACAAATATGACCGCAAAGGGCACTGTGGTGAGGTTTAATGGGTCCCAACCCTTAGCATCTGATGATGAATTTGACATACCAACCGAATACCCTAAACCACTGGGAGAATTACTGTTAACTACTCATACCCATATATTGTCGTTTTCACTCATATTCACTGTGATGGGTGTCTTGTTTTATGGTAGTACTCTCATACACGGGAAGTGGAAATTACTTTTAATTACGGAGCCGTTTGTTTCGACGTTGTTGACCTTCGGATCTCTTTGGGGGGTACGTTTTGTTAGTGCCAATTTTGTGTATGTGACCATAATCTCCGCTACTTTGATGTATATGTCGTTTTTTATAATGGCTACAGCAATTATTGCGGAACTTCTTTTTAAAAAACAATCAACATAAACCTAAAGGAAAAATAATGAACAAAATGAACAAATATACCATTGGGCTGTTACTGCTAATAAATCTCTTTGTGATGGCTTCACAAGCCGAAGACGAATTTTTTGTACCAAAATCAACCATAGGGGGGTATGGAGAACTCCATTATAATTACAAGTTAAAAGAAGGTGCTGATGAGGCGGCCAGGCAACTTGATTTTCACCGGTTCATTATTTTCTATTCCCATGCCTGGACCGAAAAATGGTCATTTAAATCAGAAGTGGAACTTGAACATAATTTTGTAAAAGATGGCCAGGGAGAACTTGAACTTGAACAGGCCTATATAAATTATCGTTCATGTGAGGCTTTTAATATACAGGCGGGTGTTATTCTACCATCGGTGGGATTAATAAATGAACGACATGAGCCACCACTTTTTTTAAGTGTCGAGCGTCCGGATTATTCAAAATATATTATCCCTACTACCTGGTTTGGGAATGGGTTAAGCGCAACAGGATTGTATAAAGGCTTTGAATACAAAGCGGCAATAATGGAAGGGCTTGATGGAAGTAAAATCAAAAATTCTTCGGGTATCAGAAGTGGAAGACAAAAGGGTTTTGAAGCAAACGCAGAAGCTCTTATGTATAATGGTTATGTGGGGTATACGGGTGTTACAGGTTTGCGTACGGGACTTTCGTATGTTTATAATAATGCCTATGTCGATGATAGTACAGAGAGTATTCCGGTAAACCTCTTAGCAGTGCATGCAAAATATCAGGGAAATAATATTCATGCAGTATTTGAGTTAGGTGATGTGTTTTATGGGAGTGGCGAACTTGAGTCTTCTTTTGGATATTATTTTGATTTGGGATACAATGTGGGATATCTTTTCGGTTTAAATGCTGAAATTATACCTTGGCTCAGATGGTCCGATTATAATACCGCATCCACCACAATTTCAGGAGGTGATTCAGAAAAAGCTAACCATCATAGTAAATGGATGATAGGTCTCGCATTGAAACCAATCAGCCAGGTAGTGTTTAAAGTAGATTACGGGATTGATGAAGTTGAGCTGGACTCTAAAAAGACTTACCTGTTTAATATCGGCGCAGGGTATATGTTTTAAATAATTCGCAAATACATTGCCTATGTCTCTATTCTATCTTAATTTTTTGGAATGAAGATATTTAAGCATTTAATTATTCTCCTGATTATTTCATCTCAATTAGGTTTTGCGCTTCAATCTAGGAGTAATCCGGTAATTTGCATCAATGGCCATGGAAATGTGGCCATTGAATCTTCTTTAAATGGTATTTGTGAAGATTCAAAACGGGTTGCTTTTGAAAATTTTTCAGGGGTTCTGTCCAGGCAATATCTTTTCGGCGAAATTTGCAGGGATATTTCTATTGGTCTGACAGCATCTCTTTCTGAACAGTCAAAAGTTTATAAACACCCCGGTTTTGCTAAAACAAGTCAGTCGAAAACTATCTCATCTTTTGACCGTTTAATCTTTATTGCTGAATGGAGAAAATTCCGGGTTGCGAGTGACTTTACCAACTTTCTTCTGTATAAAAAGACCATCGTACTTCTGGTATGATATTTCTTGATTCCTAAATCAAATTTCCTGATAGTTCAGGGGAATAATAAACGGCCTTTAAAGGTCTAATTAAGAGTATGGTTATATAGTAAAGTATATCAAGTGAACAAAATATCAGAGAAATCATTATTAAGAAGTGAAATAACTCCTTTTATACTCATTTTTACAGGGGTTATTGGATTTTCTTTGGGTGCTGACCTTGTATTGCATAAAATAAACATCAGCTGGGTGGGGAGGTCCTGGGGCTATTTCGGCTCTCTCTTAATATTACTTTCATTTATCTATTCTCTGCGGAAACTGAAGTTAATCCGGAAGGGGTCTCCTGGACTCTATCTTAAGATGCATGAATACCTTGGCTGGACGGGGGCCCTTATGGTTCTCATGCATGGGGGAACGCACTTTAACGGCCTGTTAGCCTGGCTTGCCATGACAGCGATGCTTGTAACTATACTCAGTGGTTTAACGGGTAAAATTCTGTTAAGGAGATCAAGGAAATTTTTAAGTGGAAAACGGAAAGCCTTGATTGAATTGGGACTAAATGAAACAGAAATTGATGAGAAACTTTATTGGGATTCTACTGCTGTGAAAACAATGAAAAAATGGCGGGCTGTACATATACCCGTTACTTCAATTTTCATTACCTTAACGCTGGCACATGTTGTTGCGGTGCTGTGCTTCTGGAACTGGTAATATGAAAAAAGCTTTACTAACTGCTGTTCCGGTACTACTACTTGTTTTGTATGGCATATATATGCGACCATTTGAAATGCTGAATCCGGGGGCATTACTCAAAGGACATGAAAAACTTGCAAGTGATTGTTTTTCTTGCCATAGACTTTTAAAGGGGACACCGGATGATAAATGCATTGCCTGCCATAATCCGGAAACAATCGGGGTATATACTACGACAGGGAAGCCAATTGATAACTCGAAAAATACCGCAACACCCTTTCATCAGACAATCATCAAAAACCAATGTGCCGCATGTCATCCCGCACATAACAGCGGGTTAAACCCTTCTTCATCATACTCCTTTTCTCATGGTGCCCTCGAAAAATCTGTTAGAGATAACTGTGGTTCATGTCACGAAAAACCAGATGATGCACTACATATTAAAGTGTCTCAAAAATGTATTAACTGCCATAATACCCGTAAATGGAAGCCTGCTGCATTTAAACACAACAGTTATTTTGTTTTAGACAAACATCATAATGTTGATTGTGCGACATGCCATACGGGGAATGATTATACAAGATATACCTGTTATGGGTGTCATGAACATTCACAAAATAAAACAGAACGAAAACATAAAGAACACGGTATGAGCGACTTCACCAACTGTACCGCTTGTCATCGAAGTGCTGATGAGGATGAGGCGAAAAATAAATGGAAAATGCTGTCAAGGCAAAAGGGGAGTGACAGGGATACTTATCCTTTAAAACTTAAGAAAAAAAGAAAAGAAAAACATAGGCATGGGCATGATGACGATGATGATGATGATGACGACGATGATGATTAAAATGTGGTATGCTAAAATTTAAAAAATGAAAAAGTATTCATTAATATTTGTATTGTTTCTTTGCGGTATATTTTATATGGCTCATGGGTATGAAGTTACCGAAGTTAAAAACGGGGGCGTGATTTCCGGAAGAGTGTGTTATTCAGGAAAAGAAGCCCATGACTCACTTGTGAAAGTAGGGACCCATTCGGAATATTGTGGTGAACAGGTGGAACTTGGGCGATTACGTGTGGGTACTGATTCCGGGGTTCAATGGGCGACCGTTATGATTACCTGGATTGAAAAGGGAAAATGCTTTGATTCTATACACATACCTCTTGTTCACAATATTGATTGTCGGTTTGAACCCCGGGTATCGTTAATTCAATCCCATACGCCGATTAAAATAATGAATGGCGATAAAATCCCCCATCGTGCTCATTTTGCTTTGATAAAAGATTCCGGACAAACGAAGGATTTAATGTCAATTGCGGTTCCCTGGGCAGAAATGAATTTGGGTGTCTCAAGAATGCTTGGTCATACCGGATTAGTGGGCATTTATGGTATTGTGCATCCTTTTGAAAGGGGGTGGATATGGATGATGGCACACCCTTATGGGGAAGTGACCGATAAAAATGGAAAATTTAGCATGAAAGATGTGCCGCCGGGTATTTATAAACTACGTGTCTGGCATGAATACCTGGGCGAACAAACAGTGACCGTAATCGTGAGGGCAGGTGATGTCAGCGATGTAACGGTGATATATTAAGGATATGGAATTAGTGCTTTGGAATTTTAGGCGCGTATTTTTTCCTGATTTCAGTAACTTCTTCTGTAGAAACTGAATCTCCGGAATTCCCCATATTATTTCTTACATAGGTGAGGATTGCAGCAATTTCATTATCATAAAGATCCGGATATTCCGGTGGTTTCATGGTTCCGTTATATTTTTCGCCATTTACAGTGATTTCGCCTTCTTGTCCGTAAATAAGGATACGAATAGACCTTTCTCTATCTTCCATTAAATAATCAGAATTATAAATAGGCGGGTAGGTACCGGG
Organism: Fibrobacteria bacterium; assembly: GCA_015232855.1. Lineage (GTDB taxonomy): Bacteria > Fibrobacterota > Fibrobacteria > UBA11236 > JADFYW01 > JADFYW01. Next base: position 11,098 of record JADFYW010000084.1, on the reverse strand, counting down.
AATTCCTTTGCCATCAAGCTGGTGACAACGGGCACAGAACATAACATACATATTTGCTCCATCCGCTGGAATGGTTTTCCGTACTGGTTTGGTTGTACAGCCGATAAAGATTGCCAGGGTTAAGAAAAAAAGGAAGACTGTTATTTTCATTTACCTTACCTCTTAAACTCAAAGGCCTTTTCCGGGCAAAGATCTACACATCTTCCGCATACATGGCAGTCGGGTCTCAGTTTTTTACCTTCTACGATCGCCTCAACTGCCGGGCAGTTTGCTTTTTTTACACAGATACGGCATCCATTACATTTTTTGGTATTCACCTTAAGTTTGTGTAATGAAAATTGTTCAATGACCCAACTTAACAAACCAATAGGGCAGAGAATATAGCAGAATGGCCGGAATACAAAGACAGAGAGAATGAGGGTGATGAGCATGACCAGTGAGGTATACAGGGCAAAATACCAATGGAAAAATTCGAAAGGGTTAAAATAAGTGTAGAGACTGATACCACCGTAGATAGCTAATGGAAAAAAGGCAATAAAGACTAATATGCGGACAGTATTTGTAGCATAAAAGGGCAAAAATATTTTCCAACTGGTGGGTAGTTTAATATAATGTGCCAACTCCTGAATCGCTCCCAGGGGACAAGTCCAGCCGCAATACAGTTTATTACCAATAAATGAGGTTATGCCAATAAAGGAGAGGATGAGGATAAAAATGGTGGGAACAAAGCCTTTATACATAAAAAACAAAATAGGCTTGGTGGTTGCACATACCGGGCTTGGATGCATTTCCATACCTGTACTAAACCATCCGGCGGGTAGTATGGGTATGATGGCAAAGAGAATAAAAATGAGGGTCAGTACCTTAAAACGGATAGGCTTCTGGAGTTTTAGGGTTTTTAAGAGGAAAAAACCAAATATGCAAAAAAGAAGCCCTACCCAAATGCGGGGTACAAGCAAGAAACTGAATATTTCGGTTATGGTTGCCATGTTTAATCAGGTTTTAAATTAGACAAATTTAATCTTCCGGTCATTCTTGCTCAACACAAACCACTATTCAACGCAAAGTCGCAAAGCACGCAAAGAACGCGCAAAGGTTGTTAGAACAAAATGATAAGGAAGATCCTAAAAAAAGTGTATTCATGAACTGGAATAATTTTAAACATCTTTGCGTAAACTTTGGGTTCTTTGCGACTTTGCGGTGAAAAAAAAGTGGTTTTAATCTGTTATGTATTCTATATTTGGTAATATTAGCAAATAGTAATGCTCTATGCAAATTAACAAAAATTCTTCTGTAATAGACCGGCCCGGACTTGAAGCCAGGGCTTTGGTCATAAAAGCCATGGCTCATCCAACCCGACTGTTTATTATAGAAGAGCTTTCTCGTGGTAAAAAATGTGTATGTGAGCTTACGGAAATGCTAGGGGTGGACGTTTCTACTGTTTCAAAGCATTTGTCAGTATTAAAATCAGTTGGAATTGTGAAGGATGAAAAAAAGGGGCTAATGGTTTTTTACACCCTTATAATGCCTTGTCTCCTCCCTTTTATGAATTGCATTGCCAGAGTACTTAATCAAGATGAAACAACCAGCGTTAACCCTTGTTCATGTAACAACTGTAAATAAGTATGCCTTGGAAAAAAGAATTTAAACCCCTTATTGTTATTACAGGAATATTCCTGTTGTTTTTCTTTCTGCCTGCGGGAACAGGTCGTTTTGATAATGCGGTAAGTGAGGCCCTGCAACTGGCCAAATGGTATGCCAGGGAACATGTTATTCTCTGCCTTGTACCTGCATTTTTTATTGCAGGAGGCATATCTGTATTTTTGAGCCAGGCCTCAGTGATGAAATATTTAGGAGCAGGCGCCAGTAAAATATTTGCTTATGGGGTAGCTTCTGTGTCTGGTTCAGTTCTGGCAGTGTGTTCCTGTACCGTCTTACCCTTGTTTGCCGGGATTTATCGAATGGGGGCGGGGATAGGGCCCGCATCAGCTTTTTTGTATTCCGGTCCGGCAATAAATATTCTGGCGATTATTCTTACCGGAAGGGTCCTGGGAATACAACTGGGAATGGCCCGGGCGGTGAGTGCGGTTCTTTTTAGTATTGTTATCGGCTTATTAATGCATTTGTTTTTCAGGAAAGAAGAGCAGGAAAAAATAGCGCCCCTGGCTGCTTTTCCGGATCAGGATGCAGCACGCCCCTTATGGAAAACAGCTGTTTATTTTATGACCATGATATTAATCCTTGTTTTTGCCAATTGGGCCAAACCACCGGTAGAGTCGGGTATTTGGTATAATTTCTATCTGGTAAAATGGCTGATTACCGGTTCCCTGGCGCTATTACTTGCAATTGAACTTGTTGTATGGTTTAAATTGAAATGGTGGAAGTTACTGATACCGGGGGTACCAGCCCTCGCCTTTGCCTTGTTAGTTCCCCATGAGCCTTTACTTTCATTCTCTGCGGTAATTATTGGTTTGTCTTTTGTGTTGAGCCGGGATAAAACCGAAAGTGGCGAATGGTTTGCTTCCAGTTGGGGCTTTGCAAAACAAATATTGCCGCTCCTGTTTTTTGGAGTATTGTTAGCTGGCTTATTGCTTGGTCGCCCGGGGAATGAAGGACTCATACCTTCTTCCTGGATAAGCATGGCGGTGGGCAGCAATTCCCTTCTCTCTGTTATGTTTGCCTCAGTAGTAGGGGCTTTTATGTATTTTGCGACCCTTACCGAAATCCCCATACTTCAGGGACTTGTGGGGAACGGTATGGCTGACGGTCCTGCTCTTGCGCTTTTATTATCGGGACCGGCCCTTTCCCTGCCAAACATGCTGGTTATTCGCAGTGTGATTGGCACCAAAAAGACGGTGGTCTTTGTGGGGCTGGTGATTGTTATGGCTACGATTGCAGGGATGCTTTATGGAATGTTATTTTAAGGTTTAGTCTACTAAAGGAGAATGTATATGAAAAAGATTCAAATACTGGGTACCGGATGCCCTAAATGTAATGCCCTTTCCCAGGCGGCGGAAGAAGCTGCGGAGCAACTTGGAATAGAGTATGAAATAGAAAAAGTCAAAGATATAAACGAGATCGTAAAATACGGTGTGATGATTACCCCTGCTTTGGTGGTTGACGGTGAGGTGAAAGTGGCGGGAAAGGTTCCCAGTCAGGATGAAATTAAAGCGTTAATAAAATAGTATTAGTTAAAAACCCTAAATTCTAATATCTAAATTCTAAACAACCGAGAGTTCTTGAATGAGGTGATTACCGAGCTTTGTAGAAATCCTAACATTTGGTAATTTTTAAAAGATATAATATTAAACACCTGTTTTAAGATTTGCCTTTGTAATACATGGGGATATAGAGAAAATGGATTGTTTAATTATTTTATTTTAACATTTACACTCTTATTATAATTTGTTTAGAATTTAGACATTAGGATTTAGAATTTATTCATTTAGGACAAAAGTGAGGAGATACTTATGATTACAAAATCAATACTTCGCATAATTAATATAGGACTTTTAATTTGTTCCATAATGTTATTGGCGAATTGCAAAGAAAAAACAAGCAGTGAGAATGCTTCTGCTAAAACAAGTAAAACCGCTGAAGCGGCGTCATTTGGGCCTGAATTGGCAGAGAGCACTAATGCACCGGTACAGCTTAGATACTTTTTTTCTAATAGTCATCGTTGTGCGTCCTGCAAGAAAATTGAGAACCTTACCAAACGGGCTGTGCAGGAAAATTTTGCACAGGAACTGGAGAATGGCACCATGTCTTTTTTACTGGTGGATATGGATAAAGACGAACATAAACCCTTAATAGAAAAGTATAAACTGTTTACTAAATCAGTGGTTGTATCAGTCTATGACAATGGTAAAGAAGTTAAATGGCAAAATCTGGAAAAAATCTGGACGTTGTTGAATAACGAAGAGGCCTTTAAAGCCTATATTGCCAAAGAAGTAAAATCCTTTTTATCAGCATAAGCCAGGTTCATGGAATTTGTCTTAACCATGGGGGCCGCTATATGGTTGGGGATATTGACTTCAATCAGTCCCTGCCCCTTAGCTACCAACATCGCTGCCATATCTTTTATAGGAAGGCAGGTTGAAAATTCCCGTAACATGTTTCTGGGGGGATTGGCTTATATTCTGGGCCGTACCGTTACGTATATTCTGTTAGGATCACTTTTGGTTTACAGCACCCATGCTGTTCCCGCAGTTTCACTGTTTCTTCAGAACCAGTTCCGCTTAGTGATAGGACCGTTTCTTATTATTATTGGTATTCTTTTACTGGGCATAATCCCCATATCGTTTGGGGGAGGGTTATTGTCCCATTCACAGCAGACCCGTATGGCCCGGTATGGTGTATGGGGTGCTTTTCTTTTAGGTATTGTTTTCGCACTTGCATTTTGCCCGGTGTCTGCCGCGTTATTTTTTGGTAATACGTTAGGTCTGGCTGCTCAGCATAACTCAAGGTTTTTGTTACCGACGCTGTATGGGGTTGGAACTGCTTTGCCAGTTATTGTCTTTGCATGGATAATTGCTTTTAGTGCAAAGACCCTGGGGAAAACATTTAATAAAATTCAAGTAATTGAAAAATGGGTGAGAAAAGTAGGGGGGCTGATTTTTATTGTTGCAGGTATATATAGCTTTTTTTAAATATGGTTAGTGCAGTAATAAACCACGAAAGGCACGAAAAGCACGAAAAAATATTTCGTGTCTTTCGTGCCTTTCGTGGTTATTAAAAAAGTAGAGGAGCAAAAATGAGTGCAGCACAAAATAACCGCGTTATGAAGAGTATCTTTGAACGCTATCTCACCGTTTGGGTTGGACTTTGTATTGTTGGTGGTATACTGTTAGGGAAAATCGCTCCCGGGCTGGCAAAGACTTTAGACGGTATGGCGATAACGGTTAATGGAGCACCGGTTGTATCCATACCTATTGCGGTTTGCCTGTTTTTCATGATGTTTCCCATAATGGTTAAAATTGATTTTTCCGAGGTGATTAAAGCGGGGAAAAATATTAAACCGGTAGGTCTGACCTTATTTATCAACTGGGCAATTAAGCCCTTTACCATGTATGCCATTGCTATCTTCTTTCTCGGTTTTGTGTTTAAAGGATTTATTGGTCCCGATGCCGTTGACCTGGTCAAGATGCCTTTCGGGCTTGATTTACCGCTGGGTTCTGTACATGGGGCTGGTACCGTTGTTCTTGCTGATGGCATTAAGATGCTTCAGGTTCCGCTCTGGCGGAGCTATCTTGCGGGATGCATTTTACTGGGAGTAGCTCCTTGTACTGCGATGGTCCTTGTTTGGGGGTTCCTGTCCCGGGGAAATGATGGGCATACCCTGGTGATGGTAGCAGTGAATTCACTTGCTATGCTGGTTTTATATGGCGTCCTGGGCGGGTTTCTGCTTGGAGTAGGGCAATTGCCTGTACCCTGGCAGGCTCTTCTTTTGTCGATTGGTATCTATGTGGCTCTTCCATTGGTAGCAGGATATTTTACCCGGAAATGGATTATCAGTACGAAAGGTCTGGACTGGTTTAAACAGCGCTTTCTCGGGATCTTAACGCCAATAACCATAACTGCTTTGCTCGCGACCCTTGTCTTATTATTCTCCTTTAAAGGCGAAGTGATTTTAACCAACCCCTTAACCATCCTCTGGATTGCGGTGCCTCTGTTTATTCAGACAGTGCTTATTTTTGCCTTGGGTTATTTTGCATCAAAGAAATTGGGCTTTTCATATGAAGATGCGGCGCCATCAGCTATGATAGGGGCCTCTAACCATTTTGAAGTGGCAATAGCTACCGCTACCATGTTATTCGGCCTTTCTTCCGGAGCCGCCCTTGCAACTGTAGTCGGGGTACTTATTGAAGTACCGGTCATGCTGATGTTGGTGAAAGTGTGTTTGAGGACACAGGGGTGGTTTAGACCTGATTTTAAATAATTTAAAATTTTTGGAATAAATCAAGTCAAAACACTGTCAAACTGTTAATAACCCAGGTTAAAGAGGGTGTAGTACAAACTGTCTCCCGACAGGTCATTACCCTGCTTGCAGTATCCTTTTCCCCAATATTGCTGTGAGATGGGGTAATGACAAGGAGATGAACGTTTGTATATTGTAACTTAAGGTAAAACGAGATGTTCAGGGTTCGGGTGTAGTTTGAATTTGAAAGGAAGCTCTTAAACAGGTGAAAGCAACAATACTATTTATTCTACCATTCTTTTTCATTTTGTTTACAGGCTGTGGCGAAAAAGAACTGAAGAGCTTGTGGACTGATGGTGCTATAACCGTAGATGGTGACATCGATGATTGGATCACCGGTACCATTTACTTAAAAAAACTAAACGCCGCTTTTGCGGTGAAGAATGATTCTGCCAATCTGTATCTCTATTTGATTACCCGGGACAGGGAGTTGAAGAGAAGAATACTGAACATGGGTTTTACCCTTTGGTTTGGTGAAGAAAATAGTAAAGAAAAAAAGAGCGGTTTACGTTTCCCCGGGCGCTTTCAGGGTAAGGTATCATTAAAAGATATGAAAAATGGCCCACAAGATGAAGAAGAGATGATTGCAGCACTTGAAGACATAAATACCCGACTTGATGTTGTTCAAACTGAAGATGAAAAGACGAAACGTATACCTCTTTCCCGGTTTGGGTCCTCTGATATACAAGCAAAGCTGGGCTACTCAAAAAGTAACCTCATATGCGAAATCAGGATGCCCTTCAAATCCGGAGATGGAAAAAAGGCCCTGATTGAAATCGTACCCGGAAAAACCTGCATGATTGGTTTTGTAACCAATCCCATTGATAAAAGACTCAGAAATCAACAAATGAATTCTGCTGGCCGCTCCGGTGGTGGTGGCAGGAGAGGTATGGGCTTTGATGGAGACGGTATTGGCGGTGGCGGAAAAATGGGCGGCAGAAGTGGTAAACATGGTGGGAACACGATATCCAAGGAAAAGAGTTTTTGGGCGAAAGTGCTTTTGGCGGAGACCGAAAATTAAGAAATAATGGTTTAATCCAGCATAGAAATCCACGTACTCCCCACGTCGCTGAAGCTATGCCGGGCAGGTTGGGCGTGGTCAGAGACGTTTACTTATTCCTTCTTCTGAAAGGCACTTTTTGGGGAGCCGCAAACCGGACAGGTCCAGTCATCCGGCAGGTCATCAAAAGCGGTGCCCGGAGGGGCCGTTTCGGTGCCGTCCCCCTTATTTTGGCTGTATTCCCATCCGCAGGCCAGACATTCGTGGACAACATCATCTGTGGCTACGTCTGTATCTGACTCTTCCTGATAAGTTGGAGCGTTTTTAGGTGCCTTTCCTTTCATTACCTGGTGATAATATTTGTAGGTAATCTCGTCAGCGTCTTTGTCACTCAGGGTTGCATCCAGTACATCAGCTATAAAAACAGTATGGCTGCCAGCATCCTGCTGAGAAACAACCTTACATTCCATAGTCCCCAGACCATATTTGGGAAGTAGGGGGACTCCTGTTTGAGTGCCTTTGCTGATTTCAAAACTTGCAAATTTATCTTCTTCCCGCCCGCTTTTATATCCGAATGCAGCGAAGACAGAGGGGTCTACGCTCTCTGCCAGAATGGTTACTCCAAACACACCGGTTTTAGAAAGTTTTTCGTAGGTGAAATTATCTTTACTCAGGCTGATAGCAATTTTGGCCGGTGAAGCGGTTACCTGAAAAACAGTGTTGATAATGCAGCCAAACGGTTTATTATCCTCAGTTGTTGTTAAAATATACAGGCCATAACTTATTTTATGCAGTACGTTTTTGTCCATATGTTTTATCCTTACATAATTTAAGGGTTTTTCGTTTTAATTTTAAACAGGATTGACCTCCTCAAGGGTCTTCGGAAATCTGATAACGGTTTGCATGCCGTTTTCATTACTATTCTTGCTATTAAAAAATGTAATACTCCCATTGAGCTGTTTTGTGAGAATATTCACCAGGTTGAGACCAAGAGAAGTAGTTTGTTCTGGTTTGACTTTCCCGGGAAGTCCAATTCCGTTGTCTTTTACACACAAAATATTATGTGTATCCTCTTCTTGTAACTGGACTGAAATCACGCCTGTTGCCTTAGTTTGTTTATTTGGAAATGCATATTTTAGTGCGTTTGAAATTAATTCATTTAGTATCAACCCAAGAGGTATTGCCTGATTCAGATTTATTTGCATATCGGGAGCAATGTCTTGTTCAAGTTTTATGGAATCATCAATTTTATATGCGGTGGAAAGTTGGTTCATCAGATTATGCGTATAGGTAGAAAAATTTACTTCAGCAAAGTTATGGGTCTCATACAACAATTCATGTATAGAAGCCATAGAAAAAACTCTGTCCCGGCAGTTGGCTAATGCGGTTATACTGGTGGTATCGGTAATTTCCATGGACTGCAATTCCAGGATACTTGATATTACATTAAGATTGTTTTTAACCCTATGGTGGATCTCCTGTAACAGGACGATTTTTTCTTTCAGTGATTGCTCCAGTAATTTCTCTGCTTTACGCCTTTGTTCAATTTCTTCCTGAAGTTTGATGGTCCTTTCTATCACTTTGTTTTCAAGTAAATTCCGTTCGTCCTGCAGTGCATCGGTAAGGGCTTTTATGCGGAGTACTGAATTGAGCCGGGATGCCAGTTCATTACGATCAACGGGTTTAGTAATATAGTCATCACAACCTGAGTTAAATCCTTCAATTCTGTCTTCAGCATTAAGGGCCTGGGCGGTGAGAAAAATAACGGGAATATAGGGGATCTGTTGTTGCCGGCGGATTCGGCGACAGACCTCAAAACCATCCATATCAGGCATCCGTATATCGAGAAGCATGGCATCCGGAGGATTGTTTTTTATCATGCTCAGTGCCTTTTGACCGCTGTCAGCCATGGCGACAGCATATGTTCCCGGGAAAGACTCCAGAAGAAGCTGGATAACCATCAGATTGTCCTGATTATCATCTACAATTAAAATGTTTTTAGTCATATTACCGTTATTTCTTTATAAAATTATTTAACACATTGTACAATATGTTTTTATCAATTGGTTTAGGAATATAGGCATCAAACCCTGCAGTCCTGATTTTTTCTTCATCACCTTTCATAGCATGTGCAGTCACAGCTACTACCGGAATATCAGATCGGGCCGGGTTACTCCGGATTTTCTTGAGAACATCATAACCACTCATCTCTGGCAGTTGAATATCCAGAAGTATGAGGTCAGGATTGTTATCAAGAACAGCCTGGAGACCTTTAGGACCGTCCATGGCCTGGATAAGCTTACAGTTATAACCGTCCAGAAGCAGTTTCATGGTTTCAGTATTATCCGAAGAATCTTCGATGATAAGTACAACAGGAATGTTGCCGGGAGAAGGTGTTCGTCTTGCTGTTTTTTCGATTTCGTTTGTTTGTGTATCGGGTTGTTTTGCTGGCATTTGACGGGTTGATTTGACGAGATTAAAAGCCTCTTCAATTTTGAATTTTAATTCTGAGCGGTCAACACTACCCTTTATTATCAATTGACTTATATGGTTATTACGTAGTTTTTCAAAGTCTGCCGAAGTGAGTTCTTTGGCTGTAAGAACAAGAACAGGAGTATGTCTGGTTTCCGGTCGGGAACGAAGTCGCTCCAATAATTCTAATCCATCCATTTCCGGCATCATCAGGTCAAGGATTATACCGTCTGGTATGAAATTCTGTATTTTGTCCAGAGCCTCTATCCCATTTTCTGCAGTGATTGAAAAAACTTCAAGCTCTTTGAGTATATGAAGTATTTGTTCTGTAGCATCCGGATTATCTTCAACAATCAGGAGTTGGGGAAGGTGGTGCTTATCAGGCGAAAAATTTAAGGTCTCCGGTTTATCCGGCAAAATCGGATTAATTACAGTTGATGAATCCCAATGAGGTAATTCTGCATGCCCGATATGCTCACCTTTCTGGTTTTGGATTTCGGTTGGGAAGCTCATGGTGAAAATTGATCCCTTTCCTTTTTCACTTTGGACAGTAATGGTGCCATTCAATAATGCCATTAACCGATTAGAAATGCTCAGTCCCAGGCCCGTACCCTCATATTTACGGGAAGTTGATCCATCAAGTTGTCTAAATTCATCGAAGATGGTATTTAAGTCCTGTGCTTCAATACCTATACCAGTGTCGGAAACTTCAATAAAAAGTGATTCGTTGCTCCGGCCGGCTTTAATGGTTATGTGTCCCTTTTCTGTAAATTTGATTGCATTACCAACCAGGTTGGTCAATACCTGTTTCAGTTTAAATCGGTCTGAAATAACAGGTAAATTTTCTTCTCGTACTTCATAATGAATACCCAGGTTCTTTTTTTCGGCAAGTAAACGAAAATCAAAAAGTGATTCATTAATGAAATCATGTAAGTTAAAAGTTGAAACGCTTACTTCCACCCGACCAGCCTCTATTTTGGACAAGTCAAGTATGTTATTGATTAAGCTCAACAACGTTTTACCGTTTCTTTCAATGATTCCCAGGTATTTCTTTTCTTTCTCCGACATCGATGTGGTTTTGCTTGCTAAAAGTGCCTGGGGTATGGATAAAATAGAGTTAAGTGGAGTACGCAGTTCATGGCTCATATTGGAGAGAAATTCACTTTTAAGTCGGTTTGCTTCTTCCACACTCCGCTGCTGAATTTTAAGTTCTTCGGTCTGTTTCCCAAGCTCATCAGATTTTGTCTGGAGTTCGGACGCCTGGAATACCAATTCTTCATTTTTAATTTCCAGTTCATTTGCCAGGTCACGGACCGCATTATTTGCCACCAGGGAATTATACATGGTATTGAGTCCCAGCCAAATTTGATTGATAAGCTCCCTGTCCTGATCTTTAAAAGTTTGCAGGCTGGCAAGAATTATCGCTCCGTTAACATTCCCTTTTTGTAAAACAGGAATGATTACCATCTCTTGTGGTATAATATCGCCTAAAAACGTCTTGAACTGAAATTGGGTATTCTTTGGAATATCACTTATATAACAAATATTGTTTTTTTGTAATGATACACCCAACTCCCCCTCGAAATATGAAACCTGATAGGGACTGCAGGGTTTGATGCCTATATTCCTAAACCAATTGATAAAAACAT
>JADFYW010000083.1 GCA_015232855.1 Fibrobacteria bacterium | reverse complement strand
TATTCGGATTCCTTATTTTGATCCCAAAAGCGGGACCTTTGAAACAGCTGAGTCAAAGCCCCTAAAAATTACCGTAATACTGGTACCACCAAGCTGCTTATTAAACCTTTTATAAGAATAACTGATAGGCCCGATTTTAAAGGTGCCCGGTTTAATTGCTTTGAGGTTGTAGGTGAACTGAGTAACGTAATCGTTTCTTTTAGTGATTTTCCCATTAATAATAGAGGTATAACTACTCGTTGACACCCCACTTGTTTTATCAATTTTAAACGCACTCAAATCACCATGGAGTGTGGGCCAGGGGAGATTTTTTTCTTCCTTCTGGTTAGTTACCTTAACGACCAACTGAACGGTTTCTCCCACTCCGCATTGCTGACTGGAAATATTTGCTTCTGCAGTCATGCCCATGACATTAGAGAAACCAAAACAGGTGACAAAAGCAATTATTTTCAAAACAGTATGCATAGGTATTTTGGAATATAAAATAATTTTTCTATTGGAATTAAAATTTACCCTAATGGAAGTATTACCAGTCAATTGTTGTTCGGCGGCCCTTTCGGGTACGGGTCTGTTCAAGGTCCTTTTTCTCATCATCTTTATAGGCATCCAGCAGGCGTTCTGCTTCTTCTTCACTCATTTCCCCTTCAGGAGGAGGTTCATCTGTTTCTTCAGCTGCAGTTCCACTTGAATCCTGTTCATCCTCAGGAGGATTTTCGTCTTCTTTGCCAGCTTGTTCTTCTTTATCTTGCTGTTCCTGATCCTGCTCATCTTTTTTATCTTCTTTATCTTTCTTGTCTTCTTCCCCTTCTTCTCCCTCTTCTCCTTTTTGCCCCTGCTTATCTTTCTGTTGCTCTTCCTGTTGATCTTTTAGTTTTTTCAATTGTTCATGCAAAGTGGATAATTTTGAATCATCAGGATAATGCCTCAGAGCCTCTTCAACTTCTATCATCGCCTGTTGCATGCGGCTTTCAATGTACATTGCCGATGCATCGTGATAGTAGTCATCAGCTGTTTTTGCTGCCTCGACAAAGGACACTGATAAAACAACAAACGCAAGAACAAACCATATGAACCTAATAGGCTGTTTGCTAAAAATATACCTGGCACCCATTAGATAACCCCCAGTCCTTGCTGTTGAGTGCGAGGGTCCTGTGGCATGGGCGCCTGCAGGGGTTTCCCATCGAGTATATTCATAACGTCATCAATGCGTTGTACATGGGATTGAAAACTAATAGCAGTCTCGTCCTCCTGGATGATAGCTTCAAGTAATTGCTTTGCTTCGGTGTATTTTCGTTGCTTAACGAGTTGCATGGCACGTGCCAGCACCTCTTTTGCTTTCTCACTTGGCTTGGGTGGAGGTTCTTTATTCTCATTCTGACACTGTTGCTGTTGCTGCTGCTCCTGCTTTTGTAAGAGTTCTTTAATACGTACCTGAACGACTTCAATGTTTTGCTTTGCATCTTGATTATCAGGATACATTTCAAGGGACTTTTTATAATTGGCCATAGCTGCCCGATAGTCTTGTATTCCCTGCTGATCTCCCTGCTGAATTTTAAATTCACCTTTACGGAAATGGGCGTTACCCAGATTATAGTAGGCTGATGCAGAAATTTTGGTATCTTCACCTACCAGGGCCTTTTTATAGGCTTCAATTGCCTCATCATATTTCTTTTTTTTGTACTGTGCATTACCAATATTCATTGTTAATGCCTGGGATTCGGGGTTATCGATTTGTGCTTCCATAAACTTCTGCAACGCAAGATCATAATCTTCTTTTTTATAAGCTGAAGAACCCTGTTTCGCACTTGAAGAACGAAGCCCCATCACATTGAGAAATTGTTTAAATAGAGACGGGCCGCCTGATAAAGGCCCATCACTCTCTAACTCGTCTAGTAAATCACTCTGTTCTGCACGGGGTGCTTCCAAAACAGGCAAAGTATCGTTTTGCATACCCTGTTGTGCCCAACAAAATAGTGTGCCCGTCATCAAAAACAGAATGAACCTGTATTTAATCATGAAAACCTTCCTGTCCATTTCTTTTTGACTTTCCGTCGATCTGAAATCAACATTTCAATGATTACTAAAAAAATCGTGACCGCAAGAGGGTACTGGAACCGGTCCTCAAACTGAGTGAAACGTTCCCCTTCCATCTCCCGTTTTTCCATCTGATTGATTTCCTCAACCACTTCTTCGAGTTGAAACCTGCCGGGTGCAGCATGAAAGTATTTCCCATTGGTGGTTAAAGCGATCTTTTGCAGGGTAAGTTCATCCAGCTTAGTAGAGACTACATTGCCCCGCCGATCTTTTTTATAAGAAATATTACCAACGTTGTCTTTTATAGGTATGGGAACCCCACTTACAGAACCAATACCCACCGTATATATGGTTACACCCTGTTTGGCGGCCTCATCAGCCCACTTCTCCGCCTTACCGCTGTGATCTTCGCCATCAGTGAGCAACACCAATACACGGTATTTTCGTTCTGTGGGATCAAAAGCACTTAAACCTTTTTCAATAGCAGAACCAATTGCTGTGCCCGGTGTACCGATAAGCCCGGGACCGAGCACTTCAAGAAATATTTTGGCTGCACTATAATCCAGAGTAAGCGGACATTGCAAAAAAGCCTCACCCGCAAAAGCCACCAACCCTACCCGATCACCACGCAACTTGTCTATAAAACTCGCAATCTCATGTTTAGCCCGTTCCAGACGGTTCGGTTTAATATCTTCGGCATACATAGAAAGAGATACGTCCACCGCTATAACCACATCAATACCTTTTCGTTTCATCAGCTCCATCTTGGTACCATATTGAGGCCGTGTAAGGGTAATAACCGCGAAAAACACTGCTAATATCATCAGAAAAGCTTTCAAAGACTGTCTGCGTTTAGATATGCGCCCCACGAGCTTCTTCAGCATTTCAATATGGGCAAATCGCTCCAGAGCCTTTCGCTTTTTTCGAAAGGCATAGAAATAAAACCCAACCAGAACAGGGATGGCCAGGAAAAACCAGAAATATTCAAGAGCACCAAATTTCATGGGATTTTCATAAACCTCGTATTGGCCAGGGTGATTTCAATAAACAGTATAATAAGAGCAATGATAAGAAACAGCGTAAATAATTCGTGGTAACGGGTAAAATGATGGGTTTCTATCTGGGACTTTTCAAGAGCATCAATCTTTGCATAAATATCTTTGAGGGCTTTTGGGTTTTGAGCACGATAATAATTGGCGTCCGTAAGACTTGCTATCTGCTTAAGAGTCTTTTCATCAATTTTTGTTTCAACCGTTACAATACGTTTGCCAAAAAAAGGGTCCTCTACTTCCAGTGGTTGCTGACCGCTCTTCCCTACTCCAATGGTATATATTTTAATGCCCATGGCCTCTGCAGCTTTGGCCGCGGTAATCGGGTCGACTTCGCCGGCATTATTTTCTCCGTCGGTCAGAAGGACGATAATTTTACTTTCCGCCTTGCTATCACGCAGACGGTTTACACTATTTAATATGGCTGTACCAATTGCAGTACCATCTTCAACCATGTTAAAGTCAACTTGTTTTAAAAACTGCACGAGAATACCATAATCGAGCGTAAGGGGGCATTGGGTAAAACTTTTCGCCGCAAATACCACCAGACCAACCCGGTCAGTCTTTCGCCCCAATACAAAAGACTCTATAACAGATTTTGCAACATGAAGCCGGTTCTTTGGTTTAAAATCCATAGTCTTCATGGATGTTGAGATATCAAGGGCCAACACAATATCCACCCCATGGGTCGAAACTTCGTGCAGGGCCTCTCCTTTCTGGGGACGGGCAAGGGCTATAATCATAATGGAAATTGCCGCCAACCGTAAAAAAAGCAGACTATGCCTTACCCGGAGGGCCCAGGTACCCGGTACTTTTTTTATGGTCTTGAGGCTGGGGAAACGAATACTTGCCTTTCTGTTCTTATTAAAGCGGAATTGCTGTAATGCGAGTAGAGGCACCAACAACAGCAGGAATAAAAAGTAGGGATGTTGAAAATGAGGTAAAAACATAGCTATATCTTTGCGACTCCACTTTCAGGTTTTTCTGTCCCGCCCGCAGGTTTTTGTTCTACCTCAATTCGTGGCTTGGTCTGCTCCACAATAGTATTCACTTGAGAGAAAACCGTATTTGCCTCTTCTGCAGAAAGACTAAAATTCGCAAATTTCACAGGGTCGGTAGACTCACAAAATAATTTCATACTGTCTTTTTGGGCACGAGTAAAGGCAGCTGGTTCAATTTTTTCCAGAAATTCTTCCGTTGTACTTTCGAGGGCTTCAATCCCGAACCGCCGCGTAATATATCTGCGTAAAATCTCAGACAGAGCAAAACAATAGGACTTCTGTTTACCCTGGGCCACCAGATCTTGCCTTCGCAATAAGGAAAGAGCCTCTCTGGCTTCTTCATAAGGCGGTTTGGGTGGTGAAATCTGGTTACGTTTCTTTTTCATTCTTTTCATGAGCAGATATATCCCGGGCACTGCCAGAAGAATAATGCCAAGTATAATCCACAGCCAAAACAAATTCTTATTGCCAATAAGTTTTGCAAGGCCGGTAATATCAGCTATATCTTTGGTTGATTCAGGAGTGGAACGCAAAACGTTGATTACAATAGGTTCTGTATACAAGCGATGCTTGGTGGTATCGTTTTCCGGTGTATATTCCACCACCTGCGGCGGAAGTGTATATTGTCCCACCGTAAAAGTGGAAATAATAAATTTCCAACTCTGTTCTCTACCAGACGCTATTTTTTTTGGTTCAGATACATCGTACTCTTTAACTTCAAAACTTCCCAGATTGCCCAGTACAGAAGGCAGTTCAATCACCCCGGTTGCAGGGAAAGAAACCGTAATTTCATACTGAACACGATCCCCGATATTAATTTCTGATTTATCAACTTTTGACGATACCGAAATTTCAGATGCCGCCACCAAAGAGAAACACAGTAATACCCCTGCAAGGACTATCCCGCTCATTTTAAATTTTCTATTTCCTCTATATAACAACGTTTCAATACTCCGGGTTTACTGGGCACCACCACTTACACCGTAAATGCGTACCTTATCTGAACTCAGTAATTTCTTTACATATGCCTGATATTTTTCATTTTGTTTTTCCATCTGCCAGTCCTTAGCTACTTTTTGCACTACCTTCTTAAAATCAGGAGATGGTGCGCCCGCTGAAGTATCAGACTGATAACGCAATTTATTGGCTTCAAAATAATATTTAAGGTCCTTCTCTGTTGGCTGGGGCGATATCAGTTCTTCTTTTAGATTTTCCTGAGCGAGAATCTGGTTTTGTACAAATTGGATTTTTTTAAGTACTGCAGGACTCTCTGCCAGGCCCTTCCGTCGGGCAGCATCTGCGATCAATATTTGCGATACATACTGGGATACGAGCTGGTTTTGTTCCAGCAGAGCTTCAGGTAATTTCCCTACAGCCTGCTCAATTTCATTCAATGTTATTTTTCGATCTTCAATTTCGGCTACCACCCGGGAGCCATCCACTTGTTTCTTTGAATCTGGATTGATTTCGGTCATGGAAACAAGCGCCTGTTTTGCATCTATATTTCTGCCAGAACGTTCGAGACAAGCTATTATTTTTTTGCCAAGCTGGTTATTGAATGTTTCATTAGGATACAATGCTTTTAAAACCGTATAGTAGCCAAGAGCCTTTTTATGATTGCCTACATTATCTGCGTAAATATTCCCCATCTGGTAAAGTACCTTTGGAATATCTGCTGAGGTGATAACTTCCGAATGCAAGTATTTATCATACATATCCGCAGCAGAAACAAACAATTCCCGCTGATAAAGGGCCGTTGCCGCCGCCCGATACTGACTACTCGTCCAGGAATCCGAACGGGGTTGATTACAGGAAATCAAAAAGTATGCAAAGCAGCATCCAACAATAAGTAATTTTTTTTTCATAACATCTACCCTATTACATCCTGATCTTTGCGGCCCGTTTTTTAAAGAATTCTATTAAGGGATTAATGGTTTCATCATAATTATCCTTAATTAAAATTTCCACATAATCCATATCAAGACGCCTGAAAAGCTTGTGCAGCGCACCGCTCTGCTTAGCGGCTTCTTTTTTAAAAGTCTTCCGAAACATACTATTACCCGTATCGATAAGAATACTCTCCCCTGTTTCGGCGTCTTCAAGTTCGATAAATCCCACATCCGGTAATTCTTTTTCACGTTCATCCAGCACGGTAATGGCCACGCTATCATGTTTACGGTTTAACAGTTTAATGGGTGTTTCAAATGACCCGGATTCAAAGTCAGAAATAAGGAATACCACCGCCCGGCGAGTAAGTATTTTGTTGAGATATTCAAGCGCCAGCCCCAGGTCGGTACCTTTTTCTTCTGGCTTGAAATAGAGTAATTCCCGTATCACCCGAAGCACATGGGTTTTCCCTTTGGTTGGGGGAATAAACTTTTCAATTTTTGAAGTAAAAATGAGGAGCCCCACCCTATCATTATTGGTAACCGCAGTAAAAGCAAGAAGCGAACTGATAGTAGCCATTATCTCGCCCTTCATTTCTTTTCGACTGCCAAATTCTCCTGAAGAACTTGCATCCACCACAAGCATAACCGTAAGTTCCCGTTCCTCTTCAAATTTTTTAGTATAGGGACTTCCCATTTTAGCGGTAACATTCCAATCAATACTCCTGATATCATCACCAGGCTGATACTCCCGTACCTCGGCAAATTCCATACCATTTCCCTTAAAAGCAGAAGAGTAAGCTCCGGACACAGCAGAATTAACCACACTACGAGTGCGTATTTCTATCTGCTTTACCTTTTTAAGGACTTCTTTTGGAATCATAAGATGCCTGAATTAAGGAACTTCAACTCCGTCAAAAATCTTCTGTACCACCTGTTCAGACTGCACTTCTTCGGCCTCGGCTTCATAACTGAGAATAACCCGATGACGAAGAACATCAAGGCCAATTGATTTGATGTCTTCAGGAGTGACATACCCTCTACCCTTAAGAAAGGCGTGGGCCTTAGCCGCTGAAGCAAGGAAGATACTTGCGCGGGGCGAAGCACCATATTCAATAAAATCAGCGATATCTTTTATGCCCGAACCAAGAGGATCACGGGTGGCGCCAATAATATTTACAATGTAATCTTTAATTTTATCATCAATGTATATCTCACGCACTACCTTACGGGCAGCAAGGATTTCATCCGCCGTACAATTTTTTTGAGAGAAGGAAATACCCTTACCGGTAACAGCCTCCATAATCTGTTTTTCTTCTGCTTTGGTTGGGTAGGTAATGATAACCTTAAGCATAAAACGGTCGACCTGGGCTTCTGGCAACGGATAGGTCCCCTCCTGTTCAATGGGATTTTGAGAAGCAAGTACCAGGAACAATTCTGGCAATTTATAGGTTTGATCGCCAATAGTAACTTGCTTTTCCTGCATTGCTTCAAGCAAAGCAGATTGCACTTTTGAAGGGGCTCTGTTAATTTCATCAGCTAAGATAAGGTTTGAAAAGAGCGGACCTTTTTTCACCTTAAACTCAGCTTCTTTTGGATTGAAGATAAGTGTACCAATAAGATCCGCAGGCAGTAAATCTGGTGTAAACTGAATACGGTTAAACTTCGTATCAATACTTTGGGCCAGTGCATTCACCGCTGTAGTCTTTGCCAGACCAGGTACCCCTTCCAAAAGGATATGTCCGTCTGCCAACAAACCTATCAGGAGTTTTTCCAGCATATCCTTTTGCCCAATAATGGATTGACTGAGCCCCTGCAATACATTCTGCACAGTACCGGCATGACTTTTTACTTTTTCAGTAATTTCTTTAATATCTACTTCACTCATGGTCTTCATCCTCATTTATGTTCAAACATTTTTTTAAAATACGAAATGATTCGGCCACTTCGTGAGAAGCTTTTTGTCCTCCACCGAATTTGGCATATTCAAAATCCTGCTGCAATTTATTCCATTCATCCTGGTTCTGATTTTTTGTGCTTTTAAGATATTCAGACAGTAAGGTTTTAAACCCTTTATCTTTTGATAACGGATTCAATTCAGCCAGATACACTACCGCTAGCCGCTCAATCTCAAAGAGAATAGCCTGGGAATCTCCGGTTACCAGACGGGATTTCAACGTCTTCAACTCTTGTTGCAAGTCTGTTTTAACCGGTTTGGCAGCCCGCTTTCGTTGTTTCATTGCAGAAAGCCCGTATTTAAGGCCAACCGCCAACAACGTAAGCATAACCAATCCACCTAAAACCCTTATATACCATAGTTGAGTGACAGGAACCCTGGCAGGAGAGATAGTAACCAGATTTGGACTGATGGTAAAATATTCCTTTTCTTTTGAAAGAACAGAAAAGCAGGGTAATTTAGCACCAGAGGCCTTACCAGAACCCACAACATTTGCCTGCAGTTTATAAATAAATTCTGAATGGTTAACGATGACAGCCCCACCACCTTCATACCGGGAACTTTTTTTATGATTTGTGGATACCCCTTTCTTTTTGAAACCCGAAAACACAAGACTTTCAGGGGCCAATACCGTAAACGGAATCTTAGGATTTTCCCATTCAACCACAATGACATAACTCAAGGTATCGCCAACCCGAGGTTCTTCAACAGTAAAATGAGAAGAGCCGTTTATTTCCATTAATTCGAATGCAGAAACACTGTCATTTCCAGAGGATCCCCTATTCCCAAATGTAATAGCAGAATCAGGAATAGTAACTGAGGGTGAGGCCTGTTGAGAGTAAACAGGAAAAAAGCAAATTAATATTAGAGAACTAAAAAATAGCATAAACCTCTTTTTAATCGGTGAGTTCCAAATACTGTGATAAAACCTTTGGTAATCCATACGTGCTAAAAAATAAAATATTCGAGACTGTAAATAACGAACAATTAAAATAAAAAATTTACTTTTTTTGTCCAGTGTTTGATTTCCCAAAGAAGACATTGTTGAATAAACAAAAACAAAAGAAAACAATTACGGTTACTGATAAGTCTTAACAAACCATTCTACTGTTTTTTTGAGCCCTTCCTGAAGCTGTATAGTCGGATTATATCCAATGAGCTCTTTGGCTGCACTAATATCTGCCAGTGAACTACGTACGTCCCCTAATCGTGGCTCAAGATATTCAGGGGAACACTCTTTACCGAGAATATCTTTAATGGCATTGAATAAATCATTGACCGAATAGCTGTGACCGCAGGCAATATTTATAGCATGGGACCCTTTTATGTCTGGTGAAGTCATCGCTTTAAAATTTGCCTGAATCACATTATTAATAAAAGTGAAATCCCGGGACTGCTCTCCATCTCCAAAAATACTGGCACTCGTACCATTATAGATGTGTTTGACAAAAAGAGGGATGACCGCTGCATAAGCTCCTTCGGGATTTTGTCTGGGACCAAATACATTGAAGTACCGGAGTCCTATTAAACTGATAGGGTAGACACTGGCAAAAGCATGAGCAAACATTTCATTTGATATTTTGCTTGCAGCATAAGGAGACAAGGGCCGTCCTGTTTTTGCTTCAAATTTGGGGCTTTCCTGGGAATCACCATAAACAGAAGATGATGACGCATAAACAAAACGACTGATATCTGCTTGCCTTGCAGCATTCACCATATTTACAAAACCATGAAGATTTATTTGTGAATACAGTTCCGGAAACTTAATTGACCTTGGAACCGACCCAAGGGCGGCCTGATGCGAAACAACATCAACTCCATCACCACAGGCTTTTTTACAAGTTTCTGCATCCTCAATACTACCTTCAATAACCTCCAACTCACCTTGAAGACCTTCAAGATTTTCACGTCGACCGTTAGAAAAATCATCGAGAATTCTTACCGAATGCCCCTCATTTAACAAATATTCAGCTAGATTTGATCCAATAAAACCAGCTCCGCCTGTTATTAAAACTTTCATATTATTCTCTTTGTGGTTATTTAATGCAGAGTCGCTTATAACGACTTTATACATTTACATAATGTAAATCAGAAGATAATAAAACTTGGTCTGATTTTTGAGCACAATTTCCGTTTTATCACGGAAAACCACTTTTTAAAACTTTCTTTTATATTAATATTTTCTTCTCTGACATGGGTTATTATACTTAGGCTATGATGGGACAACAAACGAACAATGATTTAATCGGAAACTTAATCGACAATCTTTGTAAACTGCCGTCCATTGGTAAAAAATCAGCCCAACGACTTGCTTATTTTTTATTAAATCATGATGAACAAAAAGTCGAAAATCTGGCCAATGCAATCCTCAATGCCAGAAAAAACATTAAAAAGTGCACTATATGTTATAATTATGCAGAAGAAGAATTTTGTCCTATCTGTCTGAGCGCATCACAGGGATTAAGACAAACAGAATTAATTTGCGTTATTGAAAAGCCATCTGACATCTTATTGCTTGAAAAATTCGGCGGGTATAGGGGCGTTTACCATGTACTTGGCGGCACACTTTCTCCGCTGGATGGTATCGGGCCAGCAAATCTAACTATCAACAGCCTCATTTCCAGACTACACTCTCTTGACTCCCCGGAATTGGTATTTGCGCTAAATACCAACACCGATGGCGAAGCAACCGTAATGTACCTGATCAACAAAATAAAATCTTTACCGGTTAAAATAAGCCGGCTCGCCAGGGGAATGCCAATTGGAAGTGATCTTCAGTATATCGATGAAATCACCATGCAAAAAGCCCTGGAAAACAGGGTACTTTTATGAAAATTAATTCAGCAGAATTCATTATCGGGGCTGTCAAACCAAGCGATTTCCCTGGTGATTTGCCAGAAATTGCGGTAGTGGGCCGTTCAAATGTCGGTAAATCCAGTCTCATTAATTTTCTTTGTCAGCGCAATAAACTTGTTTCAACAAGCAGGACACCAGGTAAAACCCAGCAACTGAATTACTTCCTGATCAACAAGGAGTTTTATTTGGTAGATATTCCAGGGTTTGGCTATGCAAAATTGAGTAAAAAAGAGAGGGATGCAATTTCCCTTAGAATAGACCGCTTTTGCAGACATTCAAAAAAATTAACCGGCATTATTTATCTACTGGATATAAGACGGAATTTTTCAACTACCGACCATGAAGCCCTCAATTGGCTCAATACTTTTGGTTACCCCATACTCATGGTTGCAACAAAATCAGATAAATTATCAAAACTACAGGCAAAAACCGCTTTGAAAACCATCCAGGAAAATTACGATTTGCCCCTTTCCCCTCTGGCAACCAGTGCAATTAAAAAACAGGGTGCTGATGAAGTTTGGCAGCAGATCACCGGATTGTTGGGCAATGTGGATGAACCTCTGGCATAAATAGGAATTTCCTACTTCTATCAGCCCATCGGATTTAATACTATTAAGTAAATATTAAAAGATTTTCTGCTTTATTTAGAACCGCAAAATGGTATAATAAAACTTATGAGTGTTGTTGGCTTACTGTCAAAGCTGGGTATCATTGTACAGCGTACCTATTTTGGGAAAATTGTAATATTAAGTTCCGCTATAATAGGTTCTGCATTTTACAAACAGGGTAATCAACGCGCCTCATTTAACACCTTCATTGGCCAGACATTTTTTACCGGTGTGGAGGCTATTCCTCATATTACGCTTCTGGCACTCGTGGTTGGGGCAATCACTATCCTTCAGGCAGTAACGGTAATGCCTAAAATTGGTGGTGGCGATGCTTTAGGTGGAGTTATGGTTGCGGTAGTGAACCGTGAACTCGGCCCTTTGATAACAGCGCTCTTTATCGCAGGTCGTACGGGTTCCGCAATGTCCACCTATATTGGAAATATGCGGGTAATGCAAGAAATTGACGCCCTTAAGGCTATGGGAATAAACCCTCTTCATTATCAGATTATGCCTTCATTTTTTGCAACCCTTTTGTCTTTATTCGGACTTACCATGATTTTTAACCTGGTTGCCATTTTTGGTGGTTACTTCATTGTCTGGGCCATGATGTTTGTCATTCCCGGCATATTTACGGCCCAACTGTCCATTTCGCTTTTTATTGAAAAAATCTTTGTAGCAATGAGCCTGATGGATTTTTTCATTGGAACATTAAAGCCCCTGATTTTTGGGGGTCTGATTTCAGTAATAGCCTGTTATCATGGCATGATGGTTAACTCAGACATCCGTGATGTACCAAGAGCTACCCGTGCCACTGTTGTCCGCTCTTATGTGTCCATTATAATCGTTGACTTAATTCTAGCTATTCCCATCATGCTCCAGCTTAAAGACAAGATAATGATATGAGCGTTGTACTTTCTGTTAAAAAACTACAGTTCACTTACTATGGGGAAAAAATCTTCAAAAATGTTAACTTTTCTCTGTCAGAAGGGAACTTGCTTTTTATTTGCGGACTCTCCGGCCATGGAAAGAGCACCCTTTTAAGATTGTTGATTGGCCTCGAAAAACCAGATAGCGGAAGTATTCGAATTTTTAACCAGGATATTAACCAGCTACCTGAAGACGAATTCAATCGATTAAAATCAAGAGTAGGCTTTGTATTTCAAAATTCTGCTTTACTTTCTACTTTAACCGTCGAAAACAATTTAAAATTACCACTTGTCTACCATAACCTGGCAAGCAGAGACGAAATTGAAGAAATGATTGAAAATACCCTTGAAAAGCTTCTCTTAAAAGAGCATCGCCATAAGTTTCCCGGTGAATTAAGTCTGGGACTTCAAAAGAGAACTGCCATGGCCCGGGCAATAATCACCAATCCCAGTATGATATTTATGGATGAACCCACAACAGGACTCGACAGTATCAGCAGAGGCGTCTATCTTTCTTTAATTGAAAATGTAAGGATTTTAAATAACGTTGCAATGATAATGGTCACAAATGATTTACTAATTGCGCGTGAAATGGGAGGAGAAATTGGTATCTTAAAGGATGGCATTCTGCTTGAACCTATGGCTTATCAACAGTTAAAAAATTCACCGGACAGATTTGTCCAGGCCCTGCTGGAAGAAGAAAAACTGAGGAGCGCATGAAAATTGATCTCAGACGTCATATGAACCTATTGGTAGGGTTTTTCTTTTTTAGTGCTATAACCATTATGATAATGGGGCTTGTTATCATGCTTAGCCTCAAAGGCATGTTCAACCCCCAGTATGAACTTACTGCTGTTTTTGAAAGTGGAATCGGTTTACGCGAAGGAACGGTTGTTTTATATCAGGGAGTTAATATTGGCACGGTAAAAGAAATAAACCTCATTTACAATAAAACCGGAACAAAGCAAACCGGAAGTGATTTGAGCAAAGTAGCCCTCACTTTTGAAATAGATGAAGAATTTAAACAGTTTATTACTGATAAATCAGTCGCATTTGTGATGCGGGACAAAAACCTGGTAAGTGACAGGGTAATTAACATTGAAACAACGGATTTATCCAGCAATATATTACAAGACAAAGATACCATTACTGTCGGCTCCAGCAGAGACATTGAAACAGTCTTGTCAAGTTTAACCTTCCTGATGGGAAAGGTTGATACATTGCTTGTGAGTGTAGGGACGGTTCTTACCCATGTAAACGACTCACAAACCACTGTTGGCGCTTTGCTTGGCTCAAAAGCTTTGTACAATACCATAATGAAAGATTTTGATCAGGTTTCTGAAATACTGGCCATCGGTAATCGCTTGCTTATAAAAACTGAAAAACTTGAAAGCCAAATTGAAGGAGAACTTCCTAACCTGTTTGGAAATGTGGACACGACTTTCCAATCCATTGCAGAAGTTATGACCATGGTTGAACAGGTGGTAACGAAGGTGAATGGACTCGCAGAAAATATGGAGACACTCCTGGGAAAAGTGGACGGTGTTGTTGATTTTGGAGCAGGTGAACTTGAAAATGCAAGTGAGCTTCTTGAGGCAGTATCAAATTTCTGGTTTATTAAAGGTAAAATCAAAAAGCAAAACAACAGGGACTTTCCGGTAATTACCGACGGAATGGGGCCATAATGAGTAGAAAGTTTATAACCATACTGATTTTATGCTGTGTGCCTTGTTTCAGCATGAATTCACCCTTTTTAGCAGCCAAGGCTATTCGGAGTTTTCAAGCAGGAAAACCACAAGAAGCCCGGCAACTATTATACAAGTCCCTCAAAAAAGCCCTTATTAATTCCCGGGAAGACTGGATTGCAAAAGCAGCACTCAACCTGGCCGAAATAGAAATTCAATCTGGTTATTACTCAC
The DNA here is from genome assembly GCA_015232855.1 of Fibrobacteria bacterium. GTDB lineage: Bacteria > Fibrobacterota > Fibrobacteria > UBA11236 > JADFYW01 > JADFYW01. Next base: position 6,457 of record JADFYW010000083.1, on the reverse strand, counting down.
AAGCAAGAGTTCTATTAAATAAAATACCAGATCTCGAAGATAACGAAATCCGAACTTTAATGTTCTGGAAAAGGGCCAAGCTTTGCGTGAGAGAGGGGCAAATTGATTCAGCTCTATGGTTGATTAACAAGGCCTCTCAAAACAACCGCAAAGATTATTCGTTTTTTCATGATCTGCGGATAGATGAACTACGGATAAAACTTGAAAAAGCATCCGGCGGTACAGACATCAACAAGATACAAGATGATATACAGGCTCTGAAAAAAGATTTGCCAGGAAAAATAACTGGGGCAATTTTCGCTCTTGAGGCCCTGGCAATGATGAAAGAAAATAATTATTCAGGAGCGGCAATTGCCTGGCAAAAAGCAATTGATTATTATCAGACCAAAAAATTACTTGTTCCTATGGGACAAAGCCTTCATTATGCTGCTATGTGTGCCTATACCAGGGGAGACATTAAAACAGCTTTAGTATTTAATAAACGTGCAATTGGAGTTTTTTCGGCAATGGGTATGGAACGCCCGGGAATGAAAATCTGGTTATTCAGCCTGTTTTTATCAGAATCACCTATCGAGCAGGAAAAATTAAAAAACAAAATTGGAATGTTGTTAAAAAGCTCCCCAAATTTTTCTGCACAAAAAGAGCTAAAAAACTTCCGTAAATATATCGATTTAACCCCATCGGAATCAATCGCTGATATTTTTAATTAATATTTTCCATTTTTTTTCATAAAACATTGTTTTCGATAATAAAATGAATGTATAATAGGTGAAAACTGAGCTTTTCTAACCCAAAAGCCAGTGTATTACAATTTTATTTTTTTGTTTTTCAATTAATGAATACATTTTCCTTTTCTATGAAGCCCCCCGAATTAATCAATGAGCACTATTCTTTTGGCAAAAAATAATTTTCAAAAGCAAAGAAGCAGCATCTATGCATTTTCTTCTCAAAAAGAATTAAAAAAATATTTTAAACATTTTTTTTCTGGAAAAGAAATAGAACAGGTGTTAAAAACAGCCCGGAAAGGTTTTGTGGAAAGAGTAGGAACGCCAGAAGAAGAAACAGAGCTTCAATTCATTAAAAAATGTGAACTCATTCTACTGCATAAAGTCAGGAATTCAGGCTTTTAAACGTAATCTCTTTATTGAGGTTTCTCTTACAGACCATTAAAAGAAAGAAGCGTTGCCCCCACCGTATACGCAGAAATATCTCCGATACTGTATTCGGCCCAGAAATCAAACATGAGAAGAGAAACTCGTGCACCCACTTGATATCGGGGGCTTAATTCCGAAGGAGATTTTATCCGGTATCCGCCCAGATTAGAATAATCTGACGTAACATCGATCATGAGAGATGAGCTTTCCAAACCAGCTCCCATATACATACCTGCACCAAACAGGGACACTTTATAATCCAGTGATGTATTTAACATGGCTGTCCAGCTCTGCATTTCAAAAGACACATTCCCTGTCTTAAAATTGAGAAAATTATGTCCCCAAAGAAATGATGTATGTAGAAATGGAAGGTTTTTAAGCCCGGGAAAGTAGGGGCTAAAGGCATGCTGTATCCGATAATTAAAAATATTAAATTCCATTTCCATTCCACCGACATTCTGTGTGAAATCAGGCAAATAGGAAACACTTAATTGAATATTATCAATCATAGGAACCTCATTAAAACCAAAAGTAAAAAAGGTCACGTTTGGTAAACTCACCCACCAATTACCCGATACAATACCTTTAAAAGGAAGCGCAAAATTCAAGTTTGAATCAAGAGGGCCCGCTACAAAAAGGCGATGATAATAATCAGGATCACTAATCAAACTGGCCAACCTTACAGAATCAGGAGTTTGTGAGCCAAAAACACTAATGGCATCTTCTTTTTCATACTGAACAATGCGTGGAATAAGATCATTTTTCTGGTTCTCAGACAGGCCTGAGTTAGCCACTGATGATTCAAAAATATCTCTTAAATAAAGGTCACCTTTAAAATGGAAGGTCTTCATCTTTTCTGATATTTGACCAAAACTGACACTGGCAGATGCAATAGAAATTCCCATTGGCAAACCATAAAAAGACAGGGGTTTTGACGAATTATGCAAACCGGAAAGCATACCACACCCAAAGGTATTCATAAGCGGAGATACATATCCAGCAGCCGCATCATCACCTATTTCAATAAGTACCTGGTCAATCTCTTTATCTTCCGCCAGGGCTAATACCGTTAGCAAAAGCGAAATTTTCAATATTCCCATTAACTTCATATCCAGAATCTCCTGAACTTATTTAAAGCATTCTTTAAACAGCTAAAACGATAAAATAACTTGATTACCCGGTAATTTGGATATTTTTTTGATATAATTCAACAGCTTTATACCTATTAAAAAGAGTAACCGCTTTTAAAAGGATTGCAGTATCAAACTAGTGGTGTGTCTTGAATTGTATATGCTTTATTCCTCAAGTTGTCATTGCCCTGCTTGACCAGGGCAATCCATCAAGTTATCGTTCCTGGGATGGATCGCCCTGTCGAGCAGGGCGATGACAGGTAAAACACAATAATCATTCAGTTTAGGACACTAGGACTCCATCCTTGTTTAAAAAAGAGGGAACTATTTGATAAGGAATCCTGAAAGATTTTTACAAATCAAGGACCAACATAGTGACATCGTCATTAATTTCAATCGGGCCCCTGAAAGTATTCAGCCTGTCCATCATAGCGTCAAGAGCCTCTACACAACCCAAATTTTGTGACCTGAGTATTTCTTCCCTGAAGCATTCAAACCCGAACATTTCGTTTTCTGCATTTTTTGCTTCTGTAATTCCATCAGTATAAAGAGCCAGACGTGTTGGACCCTCCAACACCAGTGTTTTTTGCTTTATCATGATGTCATCCAATACTCCTACAAATAATCCGGTTGATCGGAGTTCCTGACAATCCCCATTTGAAGAAAGCAAAAGCTGAGGAATATGCCCGGCGTTTGAGTAAGTAAACTCTCTTGTTTCTTTGTCGAAAATCCCAAAAAAGACCGTTACATAATTTGTACTATTAATCTCACAAAGAAAGGTGTTATTAATTTGATCTAAAATTTTTTCCGGAGTTTTCAGTACCGGCGTAAATGTTTTAAGCAATACTTTGAACATAGACATGATAAGAGCAGCTGCAATTCCATGGCCAGAAACATCAGCTATGAGAATGCCAAGCAAATTTTCTTCAATCGGAAAACAGTCATAATAATCGCCACCTACTTTGCCAGCCGGTATATATTTTGCGGCTACATCCTTGAACATATCCCTGGGAAATCCATCTGGCAATAATCCCTTTTGGATGGACCGTGCATGATCTAATTCTCTGTTGATACGCTGATGAGCAAGATTCAGTTCGTTGTTTAAAACTGTTAGGGTATCATTATTTTCTGCTAAGGCTGTATTTGCAGACTGAATTTTTTCGTACATACTGAACGTTTCTATAACCATGCCCATGTGCCGGTTAAGCTCAGTAAGATGGCCAATAGCATCAGCGGTAATAGCTTCCATGAGACCGGTTGTATCAAGCCAGAGCACTGCCTCACATTTGAATTGGGGACAATTAATACACGTTTTTCTTTTTTCATCTTCAGTACTACTGTCATTATCCAGTGCTGCACCCGCTACACTCCAACAATAGGGATTATGCCCGTTATAACAAGGGCATCCCTCTTGCCCACATTTTCTTACTTCCCAGCATTTGGTTGTAATTCGGGAAATAATGGGCATTACCACATAACTTTTACATCCCGTTTCATAAAAAGGATCAGAAGAATCAACTGAATCAATGATAATGTGTTTGTTCAAAAAAATTGCATCAGGATATTCACCACTCATAAATCCCAATGAAAGGTCTAAGTGCTTAAACAATTTTTCTTCTAAACCAAAGATCTTATAAGGCTCAAGACAATTTTTAGCACTGTTTATTTTAAAAAGAGCAATTTTTTTTATACGGGTAAATTCAGTGATTCCCAGAAAGTAAGAGTTTATGGACTCTGAAAGGGTGGGGGCTGATAAAAGGACCCTGGACACTTCGCTTACCAGGGTATTATTCATCAACTCCTGAGTTAGAAGATCATTCTTTTCTGGATTATTTCCGGATTCGTTTATCATAGTCACATTATATTATAATTTCATTTAAAAAAATCCAATATTTCATTTTTTTAATTTCTTTAGAAAAAACACCTTGATTTTATAAAAAAAAGCCATTTGTAATCTATTTTCAGTTCATTGACCATAAGTTTAGTGTTAAGTACATTTCAATATTATGAATACAAAATCTAAAAGTAAAGCTCCAGAATCTCAAAATGAAAAACCTGGCTTTGAAAAATGGTTGGAAAGTTTTTTTGCTTCAGCATTTTTATCAAAATACGGTAAAATCACTCTCTATGGAATACTTATCGGAGCAGTACTTGTCTCTTTTGCCTTTTTTCAGTTAAAAAAGAATGATTCTAAAACAGTTTTTGAACATAAACTCCTCGGTCCGGCCTACGTTTATTTTTCTCACAATAAAATGGATTCCGTTGAATATTTTCTAAAGGATTTTGTTACCGGTTCCCATCCCCCTATTGTGAAAGCAAAGGCATATCTTCTCATGGGAAAAGCCCAGTTTTTGCAGGCTAAATACGATTTGGCTATTGCTTCATATCAACAAGTTAAGGCTGACGAAAAAAAGCACAGTCTTATTGCTTCGGGTGCTCTTCATGGAATGGCAGCTTGTTACATACAACAAAAAGATTTTCAAAATGCTATTCAACAGCTGGAACGGTTTCTTGATACTTACATGAAACAAACAGGTGACATGAAAGACAGAAGCCTTCAAAAAGAGCCTGAAGATCTCAGTCCCTCAGTACCCAATGCTTTGTGGAAACTGACACTTTGTTATTGGCAGCTCAATGATAAAGAAAACACAAAAGTAACTTCAGAAAAATTAATCAAAATTTACAGCGAATCCGAAGAAGCTCAGAAAGCCAAGCGTCTGTTGTCCATACTGTAAAAATTTCATTCTCCCCTTTCACATTTATGTGACAACGTGGAAACATGTCCTCTTCAATTTTCAAATTGGAAGCTCCTTTTGCTCCTGCAGGCCACCAACCTGAAGCAATTCGAGAGATTCTCCACAACTTTAATTCTTCATGTAATCATCAAACCCTGATGGGGGTTACGGGTTCTGGCAAAACATATACAATGGCAAATGTCATTAATGCCCTGAATAAACCTACCCTTATCATCTCTCATAATAAAACACTTGTCGCCCAGCTCTATCAGGAATTCAAGTCGTTTTTCCCTTCCAATGCTGTTGAATATTTTGTGAGCTATTACGATTACTATCAGCCAGAGGCCTATGTTCCCTCTATTGACCTCTATATAGAAAAAGATTCCAATATCAATGAGGAAATAGAAAAACTCCGTTTGCGTACCACAGCCTCACTCATGACCCGAAAAGATGTTATTGTGGTAGCTTCTGTTTCATGTATTTATGGCCTGGGTTCACCTAAAGAATACCAAAATATGATGGTGGAAGTTTCCACCGGTATGCAAAAAGACCGGGAAGAGCTCTTACGGGAGTTAGTGGAAATTCATTATGCCAGGAATGACTTTGAATTTAAAAGAGGGGTCTTCAGGGTAAGAGGTGATGTAATTGAAGTTCATCCAGCTTATGACGACTTTGGTATCCGAATAGAATCTTTCGGAGAAGAAATTGAAAAGATCTCACGGATAAATCTTATCACGGGTGATGTGGAAGCTATCCTTGACCGTGTATTAATTTATCCTGCAAGGCATTATGTCACCAAAGAAAAAATAATGGACCGGGTACTTGGTCAACTTCAACAGGAACTTGACGACCAGCTTGAAAATTTTAAGGCAAATAATAAACTTATTGAAGCCCAACGCATAGAATCAAGAACCCGCTATGATATGGAAATGCTGGCAGAGACTGGTTTTTGCTCAGGGATTGAAAACTATTCCCGCATTATTGAGGATAGACCCAAAGCGAGCCCCCCCAGTACACTGATGGATTTTTTTGAAAAGGACTTTTTACTTATTATCGACGAATCACATGTTAGTATCCCCCAGATAGGGGGCATGCATGCCGGAGACCGTTCCCGCAAGCAAAACCTGGTTGATTTTGGATTTCGACTCCCCTGTGCTCTTGATAACCGGCCCCTTAACTTTGCTGAATTTGAAAGCAGAATGCCTCTCACGCTGTTTGTCTCCGCTACACCAGCTGATTACGAGTTAAATAAAAGTAATGGCATAATTGTTGAACAGGTAGTGCGACCTACTGGTTTACTGGAGCCCGAAATAGACGTGCGCCCCATAAAAGGGCAAATTGATGATATGCTCGAAGAAATACAGAAGCGTATTGTTAAATCAGAACGTACCCTGATTATCACTCTTACAAAGAAATCGGCTGAAGACTTGACAGAGTT
>JADFYW010000082.1 GCA_015232855.1 Fibrobacteria bacterium | reverse complement strand
TAAGTTGGGAATTATTATCCCCGAATACAGTATCAACCTTTACCCAGATTTCTGCCCGGGAAACGCTATTATCCCAGCGCTCTATTTCATGAAACAAAAAAGTCCCGTCTGATTTGGTAAAGCGAATATCTTCACCATTGGTTTTTGCTTCACTGAAAGAAAAATTCTCCGAAGTGAGCCTTACCAATACAGGGAATGAATAGAGGTCACTAGTAATATCAGCTCCAGAAGAAGTGGTGTTTAAAGTCATATCTCTGTTATATTGCCAATCTCCCAGCACATCTCCGAAGCTTACCGCACGCTGATCTGGCCGTTGAGTAGCATAACTCAACTTTATCCAATCAAAAGACCGGGCCGAGGTTGAAATTCTTGGTTCATCGATAATACCATTAAAATAGTTGGCTATTGCACCGCTGGCCCAGTTTGCACCTATTGTCTCATTACCCTCTGCCAGGGTCATGGCACCCCGCACATCCACGGGCCCTGCTTCAGCAACACCATTAACAAACAGTCGGTAATTATAGTCAGGATCCTGGGTGGCGGTAATATGGAACCATGTTCCCGGAGAAATGGCAGTAACCGCTGTAGCAGTACCACCACCAGAAACAGAAATTATAGGTAGATTTCCGGTAGCGCTTGTATACAAAACGGTAACAGAGGGGTTGGTACCCGTCTTTGGTCCAAACCCATATATCGCGTCAACTGTCGCCGCGTCTTTTTTAACCCAGGCCGAAAAAGTCCAGCCGGGTTGGGTGATTACATCGGGTAACTCCAGATAATCAGCAGCAAACTGCTGGCCTTTGCCAATAACAGCTTCCACATCCGTGTTACTGTCGAGCCCTACCCCTTTTGCGTGAAATGCATTTGTTGTTTCATCTTTAAACCCGTCTGGGATAGTATCCCCTTCTTCTTCCAGATGCCAGACCCCTGCGAATTTATTGGAAGTTTCAAATACTGCAGCTCCATCAGATTCACTGGTTGCGTCAGACTTTCCCCAGTACATTATGACATATTGTGAACTGTTGTTCCCCAACACCGTATCCACTTTTACCCAAATTTCTGCAAGGCTACTATCCTGGTTCCAGCGGGCTATTTCATAATTCAGGGTGGTAACACCATCAGATTTATTGAAGCGCATATCAGAACCATTAGAATCTGCCTCGGAAAAATCAAAATTACCAGCATGAAGCCTAATCAAAAGGGGAAAGTTCAAAACATTCCCATTTACGTCTGCACAGAGACGCTTGGTGTTTATATATACCTTTTTAGAATTACTCCAGGCGCTATAGTCAGCTGCATTGATCAAAGCAGGGAAGGTCCCCAAAAAGATAAAACTGAAAAGGAAAAAAGAATAGCAAGAAAAACGACTTTTCTTACACTGGTCCAATAGCAAAGAACAAAGAAACAAAAAAGACCTCTTTGTTGAGATTAACGTATGTACATAGAATTCACCTTATATAAAGTTAGTTAAATATGCTCAAAAATCAATTGGGAGCATATGCGAGAGGTATCGGGAACAATTTGGAAGGTAAACGCCCATTTTTGCCAAATTTCTAAGAAAGTAGTGAAATAACACTCTTATTTCCACAGACCACATTGAGGCATCTCTTTTGTTTAAAACCAAAAAGGTGGATTTCGCCTACTTTTCAACTATATCTGGAGAAGAACACAGACTGCGATTTTGGCCTGTTTTTATTAGTTTACGGCATTTTTTTTTATAGCTAAATTCTGTAAAATAAGCCACAACAATCTTTAACCTTAATTGAAATGCAGGTAATAAATGAGTAAAAAAATAACAGTTGTTGGTAGCAGCAATACCGATATGATTATAAAAATGGACCGGATTCCAAGACCAGGAGAAACTTTACTTGGTGGTGATTTTTCTATGGCTGATGGTGGCAAAGGTGCAAATCAGGCAGTAGCTGCAGCAAGAGCAGGAGGAGACGTTACGTTTGTAGCTCGTACCGGAAAAGACATGTTTGGCGAGAATGCAGTAAAAGGTTTTCTCAAAGACAAGATAAATTGTGAATTTATTACTTCTGATGAATCAGCACCTTCCGGTGTTGCTCTTATTTTTGTTGGAGAAGATGGAGAAAACAGTATTGCTGTTGCTGGTGGAGCAAATAATAATCTTTCTCCCGCTGATGTAGAAAAAGCAAAAGCGGTCATCACTGCTTCGGACGTATTGGTTATGCAGCTCGAGACCCCCATGGAAACCATTGAAGCCGCTTCAAAAATGGTAGCTGGCACCGATTGCAAAGTTATTCTCAACCCAGCACCCGCAGCGGCCTTAAGTGATGAAATTCTGAAAAACGTTACGATTCTCACACCCAACGAAACAGAGGCGGAAGTCCTCAGCGGTGTGAAAGTAGAAAACGAAGCTGATGCTGAGAAAGCAGCAAAAGTACTAATGGGCAAAGGGGTTAAAACCGTTATTGTCACCATGGGTAAAAAAGGTGCTTTGATTGCAGATGGCGACTCAGTTGAAGTAGTTCCCGCTTTTGAAGTAAAAGCTGTGGATACTACCGCTGCAGGCGATACCTTTAACGGTGCTCTGGCAGTAGCCCTTGCAGAAGGTAAAAATCTGAAAGACGCAGTAACTTTTGCAAATGGCGCTGGTGCACTTTCCGTTACTAAACTGGGTGCTCAACCTTCAGCCCCTACCCGGGAAGATATCGACAGCTTTTTAGCTTAAAATTAACCCCTTCATTTCTAAAAAAGGGCCCCTTCTTTTCAAAGATGGGGCCTTTTTATTCCCTCTTGTCTTGTTAATTATTTACCAAGGGTGTGTTTTCGATTCTCAATCGCTCTTATACCCTTTGCATCCTGAAGAGCTTCTTCGGCATTTTTCGTCTATTCTTTTTGGCAGAGCTCTAGATTTAAACGTAAAATATTTATTTAATTGTGTTTGAATCACGAATAACGGTAGTTTGAACACAAAAAATGCCTATATTTGGGTTTGAATATGATAGACTTTCGTTTTGAACGCAAATAATGGGGGATTTTGGGTGAGAAATTCATGGGTACTAGGCGAATTACCGCTATCTTTTGATATTGAAACTAGAGAAATTTTAAAGAAATTGCCACTTGCTCATGCTGCATTAGCAGAATTAAAAGGAATTGGTGAGTCAATTCCAGATCAAAATATTTTGATTAATACTTTAGCAATTCAAGAAGCAAAGGATAGTTCTGAAGTTGAAAATATTATCACAACTCATGATGAATTATTTGCTGCCGAAGTAAATAAAGAAAAAAGTTCTTCCCCAGCATCAAAAGAAGTGTTGAATTACGTTAGTGCAATGAAAAGGGGCTTTGGCTTAATATCGGAGCAAGGATTTATCTCATCAAGAACCATTCTCCAAATACAATCAGAGTTAGAAAAAAATAGTGCCGGATTTAGAAAAGTCCCAGGAACAGTTCTAAGAAGTAATCAAGGTGGAAAAGTAATATATGAGCCACCTCAAAATGGTGCGAAAATTATTTCATTGATGTCTAATTTGGAGAAGTATATCAATGATTTCGATAGAGATGATTTTGATGTGATTACAAAGATGGCGATAATTCACTTCCAGTTTGAAAGTATTCACCCTTTCTATGATGGTAATGGCAGAACCGGACGGATATTGAATATTTTGTATTTGATTTTACAAAAGCAACAATCCTTACCAATTTTATACTTAAGCAAATATGTTATTCAGAATAAATCAGAATATTATAAATATCTACAGATAATCAGAGATGAAAATAACTGGGAACCTTGGATTCAATACATAATTAATGCTGTAATCGAAACTGCGAACGATACGACAAAATTAATTAAGAACATTAAGTCATTAATGAATGAGATGAAGGTTGAGATGCGAAGTAGATACAAATTCTATTCTCATGATTTGATCAATAACATTTTCAGACACCCATACACTAAGGTAGAATTCTTAGTTGAAGAATTAAGTGTGAGTAAAAATACGGCAATGTCATATTTAAATAAATTAGTGCAAGATGGTTTTTTACATAAAGAAAAGAAGGGCTACTCAAATTTTTATGTAAATACTAAACTGTATAAACTACTAGAAAATACTAAATCATAGGTGCGTTATAACTACCCATTGAAGACGATAATAGGTCTGTAATTTGAAAAACAGCTAAAACCCCCGAAAGCAACTATGCAATCAACAATATTCCAATTTTTTCTTTTTCCATTTTTTGTTATTTTTTGTCTTTCAAGCACATTCGCTGATATTCCAGGTATAAATAATGATGGTTTGATAGATAAAGAAACGATAAAAAGTCTGTATTATGAAGGAGAATTTGAGAAAGTTAATACGCACTGGAATATTTTCGCAAACATACAACAACTCCTTCCTTGGAAGACCTAACATTCATCTACAAATATTTAGGTGTAATCGGCGTTTCCAAACCGGTATCCATGGATAAGGGCCGCAGTTATTTGTACCAGTTGGTAAAAACGGATCCAAAGGCTGAGCTCTTTGACATGTACACTTCGGAACGCATAGATTCGATTTTTACAGATATTAAAAATGAATACCATGTTCGAAAGGCCTATCTTGAAAAACAAAACGCCAGCCAACCAAAATCAAGCCAGGTGCTACCCCGGAAAGTGAAGAAAAAAGACAATTCTTCAGACTCTCAAAATAACAACCATAAATGGATTTGGTGGTGTGCAGGTGGAGCTACCGTTGCCGGAGTTGTAACGATATTTCTGCTTCTTTCCGGAGACCAATCAACTGAAATTGATGGGGGGGAGATTTCTCCGCAATTATGATAAATAACAAATTCAAACTACACTGGTTCATTGCGGCTTTTATTCCGTTGTGTATTATCGCTCTTATTGCCTGCGACATGTTCAACTCCGGAAGTAAAGAAAAGACATACACTATTTCCCTTAACCCGGAAGGTATAGACACGACAGCTTATGACTCTATCACTTTTAGTGGGACATCCAGCGACAATGATACCCTTTCTATTTTCACATGGCATAAAGGCGAAAGTTTCCCTGGCGTATTGTATCCACCAGATATCCTGGGGGCTGAATTTGATTTAATTATAACAGGCTGGAAGCAGGACGAACGTACAAAATCTATTATCAGTACTATTGATCTTGAAAGACCGGATGCCCCACGAGTTTTCAATGCTCCCATAATCATTACTCTTTCTGTCAACGACAATACCATGGGCAATGTAGCGGTCAGTCAGACAAAAGGAAATTTAAATCCCGGTGACACAGTCAAAATCACAGCCATTCCCACAGAAGGGCATAAATTCACAGGTTGGAAAGGGCACAACTCACCAGATTCTATCATGACTATAATTCTTACCGGAGATACCTCCGTCATGGCCATGTTTGCACCTCTAAATAAATATCAGATCAATTTTATGAACCCCAATGGAAGGGTCAACCTTACACCTCCAGATTCTTTTTTTCTCCTTAACAGCAAAGTCAATGCTACCCCTATCCCCGACTCAGGGTATGTATTCGATAAATGGATATTCGGGGACTCAACATTAACCAATATTCCATTGGAGATAACGGTAACAAGAGACACGTCAATCACCTGCGTATTTATAAAAAAGGTGCCTGTAGTAACTTCAGTGCAATTTTCAGATTCTGTAAATTTTCAGGAAATGGGCAGAGTTGAAGTAAGCCCATCAAATATGAATCTGGAAAAAGGTGATACTATTACCATTACCGCTTTCGCTAATCAGGGGTATAAGTTTACCGGTTGGATGGGTCATATATCATCTGATTCAATTATCACCATAGTACTTACCGGAGACTCAACCGTTATAGCTCTATTTGCGCCCATAGACAAATTTCTCATAAGCTTTAACAATCCGAACGGCAATGTATCAGTAACACCTTCCGACAGCTTTTACGCTCTCAACAGTCAATTAACTGCAGTAGCCACCCCAGACACGGGTTATGAATTCAATTCCTGGAAAATCGGAATAGATACTTATAATACAGACACTCTGAGACTCACCGTTACCGGAGATTCAATCATAACATGTTTATTCACCAGAATTAATTTACCCATAAGTCTGACTGCTTCACCACTTGCAGGAGGATTACCCACCATTGACAGTGGTTTAGTTCAATGGAATGTGTCTAAAACAATTTACGCCAAACCTTCAACAGGGTATAATTTTGTGGGTTGGTCTCAAATAGCATCTCCCGGTATAGCAACCTTCTCTGACAATCTATCGGATACGACACAAGTTTCTATTTCTATTGATTCTGTTGCCATTAAAGCAAGTTATGAATTAAAGACTTTCACACTCCATGTCACACACGATGAAAACAGCTATGACACAGTTGTTGATTACGGAAAACCCGTAGTCATTACGACAACAATACCGGATTCAAAATTCTTTTCTCATTGGAAAACTGATTCAGGGTTTGTTGAATTCGGGGATTCATCACTAACATCCACTTCTGTAACGCTGAAAAATGGAGACGCGAATATCAGTGCGGTGTACACCACCAAGCCAACACTGTCAAATGTGAGATTTAGTCACGAAAGCAGTCGTTTTCAGAGTGCATTTAATCTTACGCTTTCCATTACCCCGGATACTATCGGCACAAAAATATACTACACTCTAGACGGGCACTCCCCTACTGAAGCGTCTTTACTCTATGAGTCCCCTATCTTAATTAGCGACACTTTGACGGTAAAAGCCAGGGCCTTTAACGCTCCCGATTATCTTCCCAGTTTGGTCTCTTCGAACTCCTTTATAAAAAACGAAGGACCAAAATTAAGTATTACGGAACCCACACTTACTAGCGATTCAGCCATTTCCACTACGGAGAATATATTTGTACGCGGTACTGCCGATGACGATTCACTGGTGAAATTAGTAACCGCTACAATAAACGGTAATCCCCAGATTGTTAATGAGGATGTTTGGAGTTTTACCAGTACATTGGTCCCCTGGCAATGGAATACCGTTATCGTTAAGGTGGAAGACGACTTTGATATCACAACATCAGACACCTTTTATGTTTATTATTCAAAAACAATCACCACTCCTGCCGCTCCCACAGTGGACAGTGTTTTAGGAAATGCTATATATATTTCCTGGGAGACATTAATTCAGGGTGAAAATTATAATGTTTACAGGTCTGAATCAGGTGGGGCTTATTCGAGAGTAGAAACTACATCACAAACAACCTTTGCAGACACAGGACTTACAGCTAGCACTGGTTACGAATACAAGATAATGAGGTATTATAAAGCTCCCGGTAGTTTTAACCGCACAGATTCCAGTGTCCAGTCTACAGCTTTAGTCACTAGAACTATTACGGCATTTAATAAGGCCATAACTTTTGGTTACAGTAATATGGAAGGACATAAGGTGTTGGTAACTGATAACAATGAATATATCATCGCTGGCTGGGCTGAAATTGGGGGGGATGCCGAATGCTTTATGGCCAAGGTGGATTCACTGGGGAATGAAGTGTGGAAGAAACATTATGGAGGAAGAGGTGAATATTGTTACGATGCCATTGAAACCAATGATGGTTATTATGTGCTTGTAGGAGTCAATTACAATTCTCCTAGAAATGGACCCTACCTTATTAAAACGGAATTAAACGGAGATACTGTACTTACCAGTATTTTTGGGCATGGTCAAAGTGGATATTCTTATGAGGGGTATGCCATTTCCGAATATGAAACTGGAAATTATGTTATTGCGGGTTATAGTCAATATTTTCCAATTCCAGGAGCAACTATAGTTGAAACGTCTATGCTTTTCTTATTTAACAACGATTCTTTTTTAGCCAGAAAGGATACTGCTTCCGGTATCACTCAACGAGCCGTTATTTCATTATCTGACGGTACTCATATTACATGCGGTCATAGCGATGAGTACGCAGTAATATCGAAATTTGATTTTGTTAACAAACCCGATTCCTGGGAGGCTTATTGGTCAAATACATTCGGAATACCCAATCATAAAACGGCATTTAGCCTGGTTTTAAATGGTGACGACACATACAGCTTAACAGGCTCAAGCACAAGCGAAGATGTCTATTTGGCAACATTATCCTCTGATGGTTCATCTATTCTATGGTCAAAAAACTATGGAGGCAGCGGCAATGACACCGGTTTTTCAGTTCAGGCAGTTCCGAACAGTGGATATATTATTGCGGGAGCAACAAACTCTTTTGGAAGTGGAGGCAAAGACGCTTATCTTATTCGAACTGATGATTCCGGCAACGAAGTCTGGTCTAAATCTTTCGGCGGAACTGTTGATGACGAGGCCCGCTCCATAAAAAACACTTCTGATGGAGGATTTATTATGTTAGGTTCTACTAAATCAGCCGGAGTAACATCTGCGTTCTATCTGATTAAAACAGACAAGAATGGCCACGCTCCGTCTTTTCAGTAAGCCGGAATTTTTTCGTTATACTGTTTGTTTTTTTCGTTTCATACATTCTCCAACGGGAGACTATCAATAAAAATGATAACGGATTGATGCACCATTTTATCGACAATGGAAGTTGTTATGCCACTACTAACTCTATCTTTTGAATCTTTTTAAGATTAAGTTTTTTTCGGGTATGCCATAGATCATAATGATCTTGCATCGACAGCCAGCTTTCAGGCGTACGTCCCAAAGCTTTCGATAAACGTAAAGCCATTTCAGGGGAGACATTACTATCTCCATTAATTAAACGGCTAAAAGTAGATGGGGATACCTACAGTTTCTCAGCTATTTTACGGATACTTAGATTGTAAGGTTTTATATAAACCTCAAAAATAAAACGACCTGGATGGGGGGGGTATGCATTATCATTAGTGATAATCCTCATAGTTAACGATGTATGCTTTTCCATTTTCAAATTCAAAAGTAATTCTCCAATTCCCATTAACAGAAATTGCCCAAAGCCGTCTTTTTTTTCCCACAAAAAAGCAGTCTCCATGAAAAGACTGCTTATTACAAATTATTTCAGGTTTAATTAAAAACCAAATAGCACCGCAAGTCTCCAATACCAGTGTTTCTTGGAAACTAACATACTTTCTCTATCGAGAAGATTTGTACTCTCCATCTGAAAATTATGTCTGAGGTGATCTCTGGCAGCTTGTGCACTGATTATAATACCTGGACGGAGGGTTTTTGTAGCATGTATTGACCATTTCCAGTTATCTTGCTCTGTATAATCAACATCTGTATAATCTCCAGTAACCGGGTCAGCTGGAACCGCTGAAAACCTTTTGTCTCCTTTATTAGGAATGTAAGTATTGTTAATGTAATTATCGGGATGAGGACTTCCATACCATTCTAGTTCTACTGCAAGATGATCAAGAATATTAAATACTGGTAAATTTATGCCAATCATCATTGGGATTCTGTCCCAGATGTTTTCATAAAACACAGGATAATCTTTAATACCTAAAACAGCCATTTCACCATAAATTCTGAGATCTTCAGGACCAAACATATCTGAACCAATTAGAGGTTTCAAGTCAAGAGCAAACCGTCCCATTAATTTAGTTCCTTTAAAAGTATAATAGTTTGGGTCAAGCGGTGTTTTTGCATTAGAATCATTGGCAATAATAGTAGCAATAGCACCACTATTCGCACTCAAATATTCATCAGCACAATAAATCCCTTTTGGTAAATTAGCGTCTCCTGCCCAGTCGATATAACCATTTTCTTTCAAACAGGTGATTTCAGGATCAGACCCATGATAATATCCAGGATCTGGAATATTTGCTGTATCAGTACTCGTATCAAGATTAATATTATAATAACTGTTTAACTCTAGTTTTGGAGTTGTTAAAGAATCGGTAATTGAAATTAAATGAGCAAACTGAATACCAAAACCAATTGTAAGAACTTCTCCGAAAGTAACATCGGTTAAATACGTCAAGTCAATATCATAAAATGGTTGAAGCTCTGTCCTCGTAGTTAGCAACACCTGATTGTGCCAAATATCAAAAAAAGTGGCCTCTGCTTTAACACCGGTAATTCTTGCAAAATTAAAACCAAATTCAGACATAATATATCCAGGATAGGTACCTGTACGAAACAAATATTCACCAAGATTTTTTACATCCTGATTATATTTGTACGGAAATAAACCTACATCCAATTGAAAAGAAGGTTCCTTTGTATCCCCCCATAAGTATCTACCTTGTGCCTGATGTATATAAAAACTTTGTTGTTGTTTTGGACGATTAAAAATATCGTTCTCTTTTTCTAAGGGATACGTACTATACCAAGTGGCAGCTTCCATTGCAGCAATTACCTGTAAATTTTCTTCTACTGTTGCGGTTACCCCAAAGTTAATCAATGAATTATGTAACCAACTAGGCCCTTCCAAATCAAAGCCCTGATGTTTCCCCTTAACAATCTGTCCAATTTGCAATATTGCACACATGGTCGGGTCATAAGTAATATCAAGCTCTTCCACAGCTGAAAATGAAAGGGAAACCACAAGAAGCGGAATAACCAAAATACTGACTAAAAATTTCATTTTTTCCTCCGCATTAAAATTGCATAACAAGCCGAAATATACATATTATTTTTGATTTCCTAAATAAAAAAAGCCATAATCCCCATGTACCATAAGGGATATGGCTTTAATATTTTAACAAGAAAATCTACCGAGACTTAAATACTTTATGGACCTGACTACGGCCATCATTCACTAAGCGAATAAGATAAACACCCTTTTGAACATATTCCCCATGAGAAGATGTTCCATTCCAGATAAAAGTATGCGGTCCTTCTCTCAAGCTCCCCTGATACAATGTGGCAACCACTTTGCCATTCAAATCATGTACTTCCAAAGAGCTTGATGGTGATGAACTATTAAAACTAATTTCAAAGTTGCTACTATTCTGTACAACCTGAAACATCCTTGCCTGATCTATGGGATTAATGGACGATACGCATTTTGTCCCCTCAACATAACAAGCTAAATTATGGACCTGACAGGAAACACCTGATTTTGTTCTACAAGTTGTTCCAAAAACCTGGCATGCTCCCGAATCAGCTAATTGGTATCCAGGAACAGTATCTAAACATTCAGAAGGCAATGAAGGGTTTGGTGTTTCCAACATAAGGCTATCAAGTATTGCAGAAACAACACTAACCGGTGCTTTTTTTTTCATATAAAAGTGATTACACTTGTTAGATGCGGAAAAGGAATTTCCCCCCTCCGAATTTGCGGTATTACAACCTTCATCAGAAAGTGTCCAAAGATTATCAAGCCCTTTTACCGCATAATAGGCCGCTATTAAATCCCAACTTGATCTTCCAGTTTCACCATACTCACCCAGCCAGTGTTTATATGATGCAGCAACAGGATTTGTTAACCAAAGATCTCCTGTCTGAAACATGGCTCCTGTCATAACGTCCTGTCCTACTTCAAAACCAGAAAAAATCATTTTTGTTGGCCATTTATCAAGATACACTTGAGCTTCGTATCCGGCTACAAAGAAATTATACTCGTGCCCAGTTGGATAGGCACCGCCCATATCTACCAATTCTATAACCTTTTTGTTAACCAATTCCAACCCTGTTAACGGACTCAAGCTATCAGGAGGTGAATTAATTAGATTCACCATATTTACTTTAAAACCAACAACCACAAACTTAACGCTGTTATCAGGAACATTAGCCAGAATACGTCTGTAAATTTCGGTGGTATTTGGAACTTGATGAGCTTTTCCCACATCATTTGGAAAGTCTCTAGAAACCTGTACAGTATACCAAGATGTTGGCTTAATCTCTCTGTCATTAAATACCCCGATTGGGAGATCTGGGCGCTTGTAAAAATGATTGATGGCATCCATGGTAGCTGGCCCATCAGGATTGGTCGTTGAATTACCCATCCCCAAAACCTTAGCTAAACCAATATCTTCAAAATGATGTAAAAGAGCTAACCCTCCTACATCGTCACAATCCGGCCCAAAATCTGAGTCATAAATTATGTTTACCGGTTCAGCTGAACCAAGTGAAATGGCCATTATTGCTAAAAAAAGAACCTTTTTTAAAAAGGAATGCTTAAATTCACCCATGTTTTCCCTTCCTATCTTAGTTAAACTGTAGCGGTAGACTACTGCCGTAATCTAACTTAATTGCCCCATAAATACAAATATAGCCAAATTCTCAATTTTCGCATTAGCTTTTTTAGTTTTATTGGCATATATAGTCCTGATTGTATCGAGCAAAAATACCCCCTACTCAGTCCCGCATTTGCAATGCCCTTGGAGGTTTCAATGAAATTTATGCCAGGTTCTTCTACATCGTTTGAAGAAGGACCGTGAATTGGGTAAAAAAGTCCCAAAAAATGATAAATTTGCAGATTTTATCCCCGTTTAATGATACAATATGAATTATATTCTATGTATCAGGTTGGCCTATTTAAAATAAAAATTAATCATGCATAATTTGAGTTCTGATTTGTCAGGATGGGGTTGATATGCACAAAAAATTTAGCTGTAACTTCTGGTTTCCATTGCGCTTTGGAACAGTAATCTGTTTACCATATACTCTTACTATTTCCCTAATATCTTTTTGTCTAATTAGAACCACCATTATTTAAAAGAGGAAAAACCAAATGAAGCACAATAGGTTTTTGTTTAACAGTCTGTTTATTTTGGGGTTTTTGGGTGTTTTATCCGAGCACAGTCTGGCCCAGAGCTTTAGTTCCTTATTTTCTGAAAAAACCAATGATGGTATTAGCAGTTCTGTTACCTATACTGCTGCAGCCTTTGGTGATTATAATAATGACGGTTTTCTGGATTTGGCTATATCGTATAATGAACCGGGTACCAACAATGGATATGTAACAATCTGGAAAAACAACCCTGCTTCACCGGGCTCATTTACCAATACCCATTATTGGAATGGACCAGAACGCCAGGTTGCCTGGGGTGATTTTGATAATGATGGTGATTTGGATTTATTTGCCAATGCAGGCGGAACGGGTACGGCAAAATCATACCTTTTTCAAAATGGCGGCCCTGCAGCTAATTACGCCCTGAGTCCGCTCGGTGGTGCAAATACAACTCTTGGCTATGTGAATAATGCACAAGGGGCCGGCTGGTTTGATGCAAATGGTGACGGTTACCTGGATGTTTTTCAATCATCCGGTTCAAGTTACAGTACAATACATCTCAATAACAAAAATTCCGGTAACTGGTTTACCGAATACAGCCAGTCGGGTACCTACGACTGGGAACGCTATATCTATGATACGGGTGGAAACCCCTCTTCAAGTACCGGTCCTGTGGTAAACGGCAGTTATTCGGTAACAGCGGACATTGACAATGACGGTAAACAGGATATTTTATATGCAATTGATCAGGGGAGCAGTAATAACCGTCTTTTTGTCTGGCGGAATGTGACCTCCGGTTCCTTGCCGCAGTTTGATGAAATCAGTAAATACATTTTATCTGTACCTGCTGCTCCAACTACAAATTACATTTTCTGGTCGGGTGTTGTGGCCTGGGATGCAGATAACGATGGGGATTTGGATGTATTATATGTTAATTCTAATGGCAAGGCAACAGGTTACCCTGGAGCAGGAGCCTACAGAGATCAGTTTTATGAGAATAAAATCGGATATGGTACCATCCCGTTTGCAAATTATGCCGACAAACTTGTATTAAATCAAAACCCCGCTTTTGGAAACACTACGGGCAGAAATAGTGGCGGAGTTGCTTTTGGTGATTTGAATAACGATGGCTGGCAAGATGTGTATGTAACCCATTATAATGCCGCTCACGAAATGCATATTCATCAGGGAACAGCAGGGTTGGCTGCTTCAACTTATACCACTTATAGTGGGCCGAGTATAGGCGGATGGGCTAACGGTGTCACTTTTGGGGATGTGGATAACGATGGTGATCTTGATATGTTTCTCTGTAATCAGGCACGACTTTATCTAAACCAGACCAACAAAACAAATGCTCCTGCATATAGCAATACTCCCGATGGTACTAATGCGGAGCACTACCTTGGGGTGATGGTTGCCGGAGCCAGTGCAGACAAAAAAACAAAAACCAAAGATGGTATTGGAAGCCGGGTATATCTTCATTCTTTTATTGATTATTCCGAATCCTCATACAGTTCATCCAACCTTATTGGCATGCGGGAAATCGACGGTGGTTCCGGCTATGGAAGCCAGGCCACGCAAATCCAGCACTTTGGACTTTCCACCACACTGGGTTCTAATCCGCATAAAAATCAGTATACAGTCCATGTTAAATTTGCAAACGGCGATGAAGTATGGCGCTATAAAATAGTTCCGGACTCGGTACGGGTTAAGATTGCCTATAATAGCGGCTACGACACCACCGTACTTGAACAGGTAGTAGAAATCACCAATGCAAATCTGGTTGAAAAACCCTATGCAGACCCGGCCAGTACATCATTTACCTCCTATGTTGATGTTCGATTGTTTAGTGCTACACCAAATGCGAACATTTATTATACCACTGATGGTTCTACACCGACTATCGGAAGTACACCCTATAACAGTTCTTCCCCTATTCGAATTACTGAAACCACCACCCTAAAAGCTTTTGCCCATATTGATGGCTGGATAGCCAGTGAAGTTATGACAGAAACATACACACGGACGTCCACTACATCTCAACTGGTGATCCTGGATAGCACCGGTAACACCCTGCAAGGAAATATTCTCTATACCGATCAAACTGCGTATACTCTAAAAATTACAACTAATTACTATGGTGACACCCTGATAAATCCCGGAGCGACAACGATTGCGGGTGGAGATAGTGAAACGCTTTCGTTGAATACCATTACCGGCTCAGACGGTTCTTTTGCCAGGATATATCAACAGACTTTTGCATTTAAAGCAGTAACTGCCACTTCTTCCAATGGCATTTTAGAAGCTGCCAATTATGATACCATTACGGTCTCCTGGACCAATCCTCTGGATAACAACGATTCACCATCTTATACGGTATATGTACAACCAAGACAGCAAGAGGCCAATGTATACTTTAGTACGACAAACGCCCTCTCAGATCAGACAACGGCCTTTGGAGAAGGCACAAGCCCGATTTGGGTTATTGTTGAAGACCAGACTCCGAGCCAGGATTCTCTGGCGCAAGGAAAATACCAGATAACCCTTACCACCCGATCTTCTGATATTGATGGGCTCACTAATGAGTCTGAGACACTCACCCTATCTCTGGTAAACGGCTACTTAGTTGCCCAGATCCCTGTTAGCTACGCATCTTTAGCGGCAAATGACGGAACTCTGCAGGCAATGTTGGATGGGGATTTTTTCACCGCCTCTTATTCAGACCCCCTCGACACCAGTGATGTGAACCGGCAAGCCAGCGCCTCCTATGCCAAGAAAACAGTAACAGCGCCAACGCTTCCTTCCTGGACAGTTGGCACTGATATTAATTTTTTCTTAAATGATACCACGGTTGCTATCACAAACAATACCGCCACAGCCGCTATACGGTATACTATCAATAGTGTGTCACCTGACCCTTCCAATGGTACGGTTTACGATGATACCCCCTTGTTTCTTAATGCTACATCTACCATCAGAGCTATAGCCTATTTTTTTAATAGCGATAAAAACTATACCAGCAGTGCTGTTGTAGTCCAGACCTATAATCTGCGTGGTCAAATAGGACTACCTACGGCCAATCCCGCAACCAGTTATTTCACAGACAGTGTCGCGGTTACCCTCACTCCCGCAGGAACAGGGGATGTAATATATTACACCACAGACAACAGCGATCCAACATCATCACCTACCAGAATTTTATATTCTGCTGCGGTATCTATCACCCAAACCGATACTCTTAAGTTTTATGCAATCAATGGTTCGAGTACACCAAGCCCTGTTGGCCAGGAAATCTATACCAAACGAATAACTTTGGATCCGCCTGTTGCAACTCCCCCGGGAGCTGATTTTTCCGGTTCCATATCTGTGAGTCTCAGTAACCCCGTTATAACAGAAGCGCTCATCCGTTATACTCTGGATGGAAATGATCCCACAGAATTAAGTCCCGTATTTTCTTCTGCGGTAAATCTGAATTTCACCGGCCCCACCACTCTTAAAGCCAGGGCCTATCCCCCAACCGATGCTTATATACCCAGTGCGGTTATGACCGAAACATACACCCCTACCGTTTCCGCCCCAACAGCAAACCCTGTCTCAGGCACGTCTTTTAAATCTCTCCTGGTATCAGAACTCTCTACCTCCACGTATGGAGCATCAATTTATTACACCCTTGATGGTAGCACACCTGATACTTCCAGCCAATTGTATAATGGGCTTTTGCGTTTTACTTCAACGATTACCTTTAAAGCCATTGCAGCAAAACAGGGCTGGAATAATAGTACCGTACTCACCGTTACTTACACAAAACAACTTACCCCTTCCACACTGCAGATTCTTGACGCCAATTATCAGGAGGTATCCTATCTATCTGAACAAAACAGTACCTTTACGGTTTTAGTAAGTGCAGCGGAGCCTGACTTGTCTACCATTACTCCCCTTGCTATAACCCGCCTGAGCAGTGATTCTGAAACACTAACACTATCCTCTTATCAACAGGCCGGGGATATGTATCTCTTTTCCACCCAAACGCCCTTCTCTTTAACACAAATCAACCCTGGACTGGGAGACCATAAAATTCAGGCCGGCTACTATGATTCTCTTATTGTCACCTGGGTGAACCCAAACAATAGCTCGGACTGGGCCGCTGATACTATCAGAGTAAGACCTTACCCTGTACAATCATCACTCTATTTTTCCGAAACACTTGCAGCCGGTACACCGGTTACCCAATATAATACTGAAGTTGATTCTCTCTACCTTATTATTGAGGACCAAAAATCTGCTCCAGGTCAAAGTTATACAGCCACTCTCATCACTTTGCCCCTTTACGGAGAACGTAATCCTGATACGCTCTCTGTTATAGTACAGGAATTATCACCCGGCATATTCGGCATTTCTATTCCTGTTGAAAATGCACTTACAAATACTTCTGGTGATAATTTGCTCCAGCTACTCAAAGGAGATGGTATAACTGCTTATTATACGGATCCCATTGACGGAGATTCTTGCCAGGGTAATGTAAAATATAGTACCGCAGGTGATGTTGCCGCCGAAGTAATTTTTACGGATGAAAACGGTACCCCTTTATCAGATGCCGAATACTGGGACCCAGGGAACGACTCAATTTATATCACTTACATTGATGATTTCACAGATGTTCCACAAACCTTGACTCTTATAGCAGAGAACACCACCGGTACCGGCAGAAAAACTCTGGATACGATAACCGTAACATTTCCCGCTGGCACACAAACCGACAGTATTGGCACCTGGCGGGTTGCTGTTCCCTTAACAGAAGCAGACCCCCCTGATGATTCTACGTCCCTCGAAGTCTTTTTCTTTGGAGAAGTCACCGCACTTGTGAGTTCTCATAACAGAGACGGCCTTAGTGGGCAAACCGTTAAAGATGAACTCAATGTAGCCAAAGCAGATGAACAGGCCACTATAGCATTGCAAGATGTAATAACAGGTAGCGATAATATCACAAGAGCTACGAGTGAACTGATTTTAACCATTACCGACCAAAATTTTACTTCCCAAAAAGATACTATCCTCGCAAATCTCTTTTGCCTGGAGTCTGGTGATAAACTGGATGATGTTCGTTTAATTGAGACCGATGATGGCAATTACCGTTTTTTGTTTACCAAAGACGAAGGGGAGGCAAACAGCAACGACACCATACTTAATTGTCAATCAGAAGATGATATCAGGGTCAGCTATATCGATCCTATCTATGGCACCAGTCAAAATTTTCAGACCGGATGGCAAGATAATAAGACCTCAAAAATTTACTTTCTCCAGCCTGGCACCGAAGACACCATAACCAGCCTCAATCAATACACCGATAGCTCCTTTATAGTTGTGGTGGAGGCGATCAGCCTCGACAAAAACAAAATTGATACTTTGACCATTAATGTTTCAATTGAAAATGGAGAAACGATATCCGTTATGGTAGTGGAAACAGATATATACAGTGGTATATACAAGTCTGTAGAAACAAAGTATTCTTTTGTAATTTCACCATCTGCTGATAATGATATACTCGAAGCCGGGCTTGACATATCCTCTCCTGATAATGCCGCGGTTATTACCGCCTCTATTATTTCTTCCGGAGATACAATATCTTCAACCCTTAATACCAATGCCGCTTTTATTCCACCAGAAGAAGCCTGGATAAGAGATGGTAATTCGGATGGAATCGCAGATACAATTTATGTAAAGTTTAAAGATTCCTTACCGGAGAAACCAGCCCAAATCACCTCCATAGACTGGCCCGCCGAAGGAGTAAATGATTTTGCTGCAAGCTCAGATGAAATTTCATTTTTCATAAACGAAGATGGCACTGTGGATAAGAGTATTATTGTTATTGTTCTCTCGGATGATGAATTTCTATTTGGGGCTACCGCACCTTCTCAAACCTTACCTCCCTCACTCACCCTCCCTGAGGGCAATCTCTTTGCTGGCATAAAAGTGCCGATTAAAGACCGGGTTGGCCCGGTAATCACCGAAGCGGTAAAAAACCCATCTAATCTCAATTATTACAAAGATGCTACAGGAATGACCCGGCGAAATCCCGATACGCTTATCATTACCTTTTCAGAAAAAGTAATTCCATCTCACAACACCGGGACTCCCTGGGATTCACTTATCATGTTTGTAAGCCCGAATGAAAACAAAGAAAATGCCCACGCGCTCATAAACCTGGTTGCCCCGAAAGTAATTGAAGGGACAGATAGTCTACAGTGGATGTTTATCGTTACCAACGAAGATGGTGCGTATAAGCCAAAAGTTGATGATTTAATTTTCATGAACCCCGAAGCTCCCTACACGGATAATGCACCGGATAAGAATATTCCCCAAGACCATGCTGCCCAGATTTTGGGTGAAGAGCCAAAAGGAAACATAAACCGTTCCAATATTTTTGTGCCGGTTGAAGGTATTTCGATTGGCGATCCGAGTGGACTTATTCCAAATATCACATTCGATGACAACGGAAAAGTCATATTTGGAAACAACACAAAAACAGTTACCGACAATAGTGGCAACATTGAAGTTATCCAGGAATGGCTGAAACCGATAGGCCTTAATAGCGACGGAACAATCAATTCTTCAAAGCAAATCTGTGATGAACCCGAAGAAGTCGAACCGATTTCAATCTATCCGAAAAACTGTTTGTCCACTGTCCAGGTTTTTTCTAAAGAAAGATATATTGCAGAAATTGTGATATTTGATCACCTGGGAAAATATGTTCATTCTTCTATCCAGCGCTTTGGGTATTGTGGTGAAACAGAAAACGCTTTCCGCCGCACTTCAGAAGGTCTTGTCAGCTGGCTGGTGTGGAACCAGAAAGACCTTGAAAAAAATCATGTGGGAACCGGGGTATACCTCTGGAAAGTCAAATTTATTTCTCCCGATGGCACTCATACCGGTGAATATCGTCAGGGCATTGCCCGCTCGGTAGTTCCGGGAAATCGTTGTGCGGAGTAACTTATTTGGTTAGAACCATTTTCCGTTTTTCGGAAGAGTTTCCTATTTTTAGCCGGTACACATAAGTTCCTGAGTTAACGGGGGTTCCGGTATCATCTTTTCCATCCCAGCTACAACTATAAGAGCCGGCGCTTTGCAGTGTACTCATCAGAGATTTTACTTTTTTGCCATTCAAGTCAAAAATAACCAGCTCTACCTTTTCTAACCGTGAAGATTCAGGTACATGATATTGGATTTTAGTCTGAATATTCCATGGATTGGGGATGTTTTGTGACAAAGCAAATGGTGTGAATTTTTCTGCAAATTTGCCTACCATGTCCTCAATATATTCTTCTGTACCAATAACAAACTCAAGCTCAGACTCTCCTGCCTTTTTGGGGAGGTAAGCATATTCTTCTGGTATATCTTTTACGACAACTCCTGTTCCGCGCTGTAGTAATGCTGTTTTCATGCCAACGGGTAAAGTTGTAATACCAGAAAATTCCAAATTAAGCATTTCGCGTTTATCAGACCGCAATCTGATAAGCCAACGTTGCCCATTTCCAAGCCTGGCTCTAAAATCAGTTAAATACGCCCTGGATTCCCAATTGACAGAGAGGTGGACACTCACTGGTTTTTTCCATAATTCAGGTTTTAGTACATCAAAATTATCTTTCCCTGCAATAGCCCCAACATAACCATACCCCATTGCAATCCTCCCATCTTTCCCGGAAGCCGATGTAACCGTCATTTCAACATTACCTGAAGCGATACCGGCAGATTTAAGTAGACTTGAGGGAGAAGCCGGAGCAGTATATTCAACAGGCGGAATTGAGAGAGTGTCACCCGTTGAATCGCTCGTCCAAATTACATAGCCCATCCAGGGTTCCAGGTAAGATATATTTTGAGGAAAGATCCATTCTTCATCCACATAAGAATAAATGACAGTGACCGGTCCGGACTTTTTTCGAAGACTTTCTTTAGGTACATTAAACAGAAACGGTGTTGCAATACAATTCCACCCTCCATTTAATGGCACAACGAAAGGACCTGATACCGGTGGTGAAATTGCGGTAAGCGGATTATGTGATAAATTCGGCACAATGGACTTGGTCCGTAACCAGTAAGCCCGACCTGGTAAGAGTACATCACTTGCATTTGTTTCAATAAACCTTTGGTCATACCGATACAATCGCCAATGCATTATATCATATTCACCAAAACCGGTAAGCAGGCTGTCCCGA
>JADFYW010000081.1 GCA_015232855.1 Fibrobacteria bacterium | reverse complement strand
TGCAATAAATTGAACTGTGCAGAACATTCCATTTACAGTCTTCTGTAGTAACCAGAGTTTTAAAATTTTGTTCTGCTGTTTGAATGGCAGTAATATTATTGTCCAGGGCTGTCACCGCAACGGCTCCAAGCTTTGCAGCAAGAATTCCAAGTACACCACTACCACAGGCAAGATCAAGCACCTTCTTGTTTGAAAAATCAGGAAATTGCTCAGCGAGCAGTTGAGTTCCGGGGTCAGTTCTCTTGCAGGAAAAAATCCCGGGTTTGGAAATATAGTCAAAAGAAATGTTATGAGCGCTTAGTGAGTGGGTATAGGCTGCCTGATAATCTGCAAGATAATCTACCGATGTATCAGATTGCTGCTTCTGGAATAAGGCAAGTCTGCAATGAGATTTGGCTTGTAAGGTTGAATTATTTCCAAAAAGTTTTTTTGCCCGCTTCTCCAGGCTTTTTATGCCTTCTTTTTTATGTCCACAGAGTATCAGATTCCCTTTTGGTTTCAAGTAAAAATGTGC
The DNA here is from genome assembly GCA_015232855.1 of Fibrobacteria bacterium. Lineage (GTDB taxonomy): Bacteria > Fibrobacterota > Fibrobacteria > UBA11236 > JADFYW01 > JADFYW01. The sequence continues at coordinate 20,729 of JADFYW010000081.1, read as the reverse complement.
GACACTGAGTGCAGCATTCAAAAAAGCAGTCCCGGGTATAATACGGAACAAAACAAAATCAAAAGTACTCTCACGGTCTTTGTTTAAAGTGGGTAAATCAATTGGAATATTTTTAACAGGGATCGGGGAATTGCTTAATGCTAACGTGTTGGCGAAACAGCAGTAATTTTCGTAGCTCGAATTATACACTTCAAGGAAATCACAATGGTTCAGGCATCCACCGGCAAGGGCTCCACAACCTCCTTCAACGATAAGAACTTTTCCTGAGGTGGGAGGACACTCTTTTAGCAAAAGGGCCATGGCCGGGTCCTGGAGTGGATCTCCGGTACAACCGTCGGACCGATGATAGGAAATGCCTGAATAACTCTGGCTGGTCAATCCCGACACAGGGAAAAGAACGGAAGAAGGTAGTTGATCTGTCATCTTAAAGGAAGTATCAGGACCGCTTTTGTAGCACGATGAGTGCCCGTTGCTGTTTGGTATGGGGTATGGTATAGTACTCTGTTTTTTGTATTGGATATTGGGGTGATTGGAATTCCTGAAGTTCAACTTTTACAGCAGGGCCTTTCATAAAAATTACCAGTCCGTTCTTTTGCAGTGAAGGCTGTAAACAGGGAAGAGACTTTTCAATGGAGGCAAAGGCCCGGGTAACACAACCTTTAATAGGAGTCGTAAAACTCTCTGAAGTTACCCGATGTCCAAAAACAGAAATATCTTTAAACTTTAATTCTTTAATAACCTGGTTGAGGAAATCCACTCTTCGGGGTCTGGGCTCTGCCAGTATAATTTTTGTTTCAGGGGAAATGATTTTAATCATAAAACCGGGAAATCCTGCGCCTGTCCCCATATCCAGCAGGGGAGATGGCCATTTTTTTTGCATAAGCTTATGGGTGAGCATACAATCTGCATAATGTTTTTGCACAATCGTATCAAAAGAATGGAGCCGGGTGAGATCACTATCGGTATTGGCCGCGATAAGCATCTGATGATAGGCCCAAAGTTGTTTCAGTTGTGTGGAATTTAATTCAATTCCATAATACTGAAGCAGTGAATCAAGGAGCCCTGGTGAGGGCTTGCCAGTGGGTTTTGGCGTATGCATTCCGCTTTGGGTTGAAGAAACCCAGGGGCGTTTAGATTGAGATGGTTTCTTTGATTTGGAACGATTTGGACGCTTTGAGCGTTTCTTAATAGGATTTCCTGATGCCATGGGGCGGAAATATAACTTATTTTATATTCAGTATTTAATATAAAGAGAGCGCATTTTATATTTTTGAAAAAGGACGTCAAATGGTGAGCAACTTAAAACAAGTACTTTTTAAGCCGATTTTTTTGGTATTAGTATTTTCCCTCTCCTGTTTTTCTTTGGAGAACCAGCTTAACCCTCTTTTCCTCGAACTGGTTAAGGGTATGTCTCTGGAAGGAACTCCCACCCTTGCAATACTTCCTTTTTCGGCTCCGGCACAAGGAGATGATGCCCAGGCCGGGCAAATGGTCTCTGAATACGCAGTTGCCTTCTTTGCTTCTCAGAACCAATTCCAGTTGGTTGATCGGGCCGATTTTCATAGGGTATTAGAAGAACTGGAATTTTCCCAGTCGGATTTAGCCGATAATGAAAAGACCCTTGAATTGGGGAAGACCCTGGTTGCGGCTTATCTGGTTACGGGCTCAATAACTGAGGCACTGGGTAAGAAGATGATTTCTGCCAAGATTATAAAAACGGAAACAGGGGAGATAGTAAATAGTCAGACCGTAACGGTTAATTCCCAGGCCCTCACAGATTTCTATAAAGATGCACTGGGAGAAAAGGCCAGTGCTTCTTCAGCAATATACCGGAGTCTTGCTGTCCCAGGCTGGGGCCAGTTTTATACTGGGCATTCTGTGCACGGAATTGTTTTTTCATCGTTAACAGCGGTTTCTTTAGGAGTGCTGGTTTATGGGATATTTGATTTTGTTGATAAGGATGAACGTGTAGCAAATTCTATTGGCAAAGAATTAGTAGATGGTAGTTCGTCTCAGAGTGATAGTATTAGGGCTATCTATATGCAGGAACGGGATGATGCTCAGGTTTTTGTGTATTCCATGATTGGAGTTACTGCGGGTATCTGGGTCGTCAATGTTATTGATGCTGCAATTTTTGGAAAGAAAGAATCCAATCGGGTAAAGAAACTATATTTTTCAATGAACCATGATTTGCGAAACTCCGGGTGGAATGCTCAACTGGCGTACAGATTTTAAAAAGGGGCTGCTATATGTTAAAAGAAACATTTAAAATCGTTGTAATTTTAACAGGAGTGATTGTATGTGCAGGCTTATTTTCCTGTGCCAAGACCCCTGCAGATGCTGATGATAATACGGAGTTGTTTAATACAAATCTTTTCACAGGAAAAGTGGTTGATAAAACCGGAAAACCCATAAGCGGTGTATCTGTAACATCAGACCCGGCTGGTTATTCATCTGCAACTAAATCAGATGGCACATTTGAAATTCCAGAAATTGAAGAAGGAAAATATAAATTTCATTTGAATCATTATGAACATTTGGATACGGTAACCAGTGAATATGAATTTGGCCTAAACGATACCATAAGTATTGGTGATAATTTTTTGATTACTTACAAGTATGTGCGGGAATTAAAGGGGATAATAGAAGATGAGAGTGGTAATCCCATAGAGACAGCTGGAATTATTATTGAAGACCAGGGACAATATAATATGGCCAATGACAAAGGTGTTTTTACCTTCAAAAACATCGAACCTGGAACAATAAAATTACTATCTGCAAAACAGGGAAAAGGTTCTGGAACAAGAGAATTAACTTTATATCCAGATGAAGAAAGAACGGATATTGTTATAAAACATATGCTTGAAGGTGGGACCGTAAGTGGTACGGTTATGAAAGATGATGATGGCCATGTTATAGAGAAGAAGACTGCGAATCCTCTTGGAAAAATTGCGGCGGGTCGTATACCTATGGCGGGAGCGATTGTTTCTGCAGTGGGTGGAGCTCTTAGAGATACGGCTGATTCTGTTGGGTATTTTGAATTGACCGGCGTTCCCAGTGGTGGCGCGGTGGAATTGACGGTAGAATGGCTGGGTGATACTATGCAGGTTGCCGGTATTGAAGTTGAGGAAAGACAGACTATTGAACTTGAAGATATTAGTGTACAAAAGGCCACGGTCCTTAATAACATCAAGCTTACGCCGTATTCTATTAAAGCTGATGAGAGTCAGGCAAAGATTATGCTTCTTGTAGGGATACGTGCCGAAAGTATTATTGATAGTGTTAAATGGGATTTGAATCGTGATACAAAGTGGGATACGACAACCTCTTTGGGTCGGCTTGAAATACCTACTCCTGATACGGGAATATCTTTTATCAGGGTCAAGGCCGTTGATACCAGCGGCAATAATTCAGCAGTTACCTTAATTCGTATAGAAGTCGTTCCCGTTATCAAATCCCAGGATATCATTGATACAAATGGTTGGGTACAAGGGTTCGTTTCAGTTACAGGAACAGGTATTGAAAATTTAAAGCAAACTCCTCTGGTTGTAGCCCTATATAAAGCTGGCGATGAAAACCTGGTTAAACCGGTAAAGGCCGATGTTATAACTGATTCTCTTGGGAGCTATAAATTTTCTGTCCCATCGGGTAAATATTTTCTGGCGGCTTTTCTGGATTTGGATTCCAACGGAACTTTTGTAAAGGGCGAACCAACATTTCTCTACAGGGATACTGCGAATAACACCTCTTTGTTAGGTGCCTCAATTCTTTCTGTTGAGCCAGGGGGGAAAACAACCGCCCATATTGCCTTTGTCTTTAATCAGGATAAAAATATCGAAATAAAGGGTACCTACACAGCCGAATATACGCATTCGGATGTTTCCGGTTCTTCTGATGTCTCTTCTTCGCTTATTGTGAATACGGATTCTTCATTTAAAGAGACCGTAATATTTGATTCTTGTACCACATTTCAGTCCATAGGAGATATTCAAGCGGTAAATAAGGATGAATGGCTGGCCTTTACCAAATTTCAGAGGCAGATTAGTTGTAATGATGAAATCGGACCATGGGTATATTATGAAAACTGGGACACAACCCGGGTACGGAATCTCGATGGGACTATCTTTGAAATTCGTGGAGAAGGGATGAAGGCAAGAACCGGTGATGACTGGATTCGTTTTACTAAACAAAATAGTGAGACAGGATCCGAAGACTGGCTGTTTGATTCTACCCGGGCTATTATTGCGGTTTCTCCCCGATATACCGGGGATTTGAATAAAGGAAATACTCTTTTTCTCTTTGTATATAAGCGTTTAGTACCTGATTCTGCAGTTATGCAGTTTGAATTGAATCGTAACGATGCAACGGTATTCCTGAGTATGGTTGCGGGGCAATATCGGGTTATGGCTGCCTATGATGCAAATGGTAATAATGAGTTTGATGCGGGTGACCCTTATGAAATATATGTAGATGGCGATGAATTGGGTGCTGATAGTATCCAAAAGGAATCTTTAATCTCTGTTTTTGCAGGGATTCATAAAAATGTGAAGTTAAGTTTTGATGACAACTACACGTTACCCGAACCAAAACTCACCTCTATCCCAGTGGGTACTTATGTGTCTGAATGGCATTGGGTTGATTCTTCAGGCAATACTCTCATTACAGATACCTTGATTCTCAATGGTGATTCTTCTTTTAAAGGAAAGTTAAGAATTAATGCTGGTGGGGCTTGTATGGGTGAACGTTATGAAGGTGATTTGCTTTTAGTGGACTCAAAGTTGATTTCTTCTAATCAGTTAAACCAGGGGGTTAATTACTGTGACACCAGTTATACCGTCTGGTATGCCTATGGAGGGGATGATACATCCATGATTAAAGATATTACCGTTGATTCTTTTAAATTGGCTGGTGACCAGATGAGAAATACTTCTGGTGGTATTTGGGTTACCTATAGAAAGATAAGTGACGATACTGATTTGAATAGTTGGGTGTTTTTACCCGATAGAGGGTATATTGTCGCTGATGTTCAATACATGGGTCCGGGTGAAGTAAGTGATGACAATATCATGTCAGCCATGGCATTATCTTCTGATAATGATAACAGTAAGCTGCAGTTTGGCCGTTTTAGTGAAAACCCTGTGAGAGTGTTCTTTAATCCGGTACCGGGAGAATATGTAATAGCTGCGTTCTATGACAAAGACCGAACTGATGGCAGTAATCCTTCCCAAGGTGATCCGGTAGGGTTTTATAAAACTAAAGGTACCGTAGTTTCTAATGCTGACTCTGCTCAAAAAATAACAGTTGTCAAAGGTGAAACCACCAGGATTGCTTTAAATTTTGATACTACTTATGTGGTGGGTAGTAATAGTGGCGCTGATTATCCAGATACCTGGAATGATGTTTTTCTGGATGATTTCAATCGGCCCGACGGTCTGCCTGGCGGTTTGTTGGATATTGAGTATAATTCGGGTACAACTTCAGCCATCCTTGGTAATCGTTTGCTCCTCACAGCCCCTGTTACAAAGCTTTCATATTTTCAAATTGGTAATGTTGATTCAATTCAAGCAAAGGATACCAGGGTGAGTGTTATCTGTAGCACAACTGTTGATACCGGTAGTGGAGAATATGCTTTTGCTGTTATGGCCAGAAAAAACAGGGTAGATTCAATAACCCAAACCTATTATTCTGCCGGAATGTACCTGGAGGGTGATTCTATTGGGATAACAAAAAGTACAACAAAAGGAGTAGTGACCCTTGCAAGAAAAAAATTCCCGGTAGATGAAAACACCACATATAAGCTTGAACTTCATGTTTGGGGAAGTAACGTGGTTATGACCGTTGAAAATTTGGGTAAAGCTCAAAAAGATACTTTAAGGGCCACTGATAGCTCTAATGTATTAGGAAAAGGCTCTGCAAGTATTAACGGGATGATTCCCATGGGCAGCACCATTTTCTTTGATGATTTTAAGGTTGAGTCAGCAGATTAACTAAATATCCATAATGTGACGGGCATCACAGAGTTTTTTCTCCTTTTACCGATACAATAGACAGAGTCGGTTTAAATGGTTGGAACCATAAATATTCCATCTGTGAAAGGAAATCTGTATGCCAAAACCTTTTATTGCTGCGATACTCTTTCTTTTTTTTATGGTGGCCTGTTTATTGTCCAATGATTATGGGCTTTCTGAAAAGAAAACTCTTTCAGGTCATTATCAACAAACGTTTACCCCTAATGTATTCAAATATAAATCTGACCTGGCTGGGTATGATTTCAATAAAGGCTTTGGTAAAAAAACACTTGTTGAACTATCCAGTACTATAAACGTGCAGAAATATATAAGTGAAGCGGATGGTTTTATCTGGTATGATAATTTTGGGAAGGATGATGAAATATATTTTTTAAAAGGTGATAGTGCCTGGCATCTCAAGCTGGATGATATCAATATTCTTATAGCAGGGAAAAAGAAACAATCCCATGAGGACCATATTATTGTATGGGATGGTGTGGAGTTGCGCCAACTCCGATGATGTAAGTGTTTACAAACACCCTTTTTTAATTGTGAACAATAGAAAACTTTTTCCTTCAAACTCAGTTATTTCAAGAGTAGCTGTTTTATTGTTGTATTCCCAAATAGCTTTTGTTTTATCATTGGTATAATTACTACCAAGCATTTCTTTTAACCAGGAAAAAGCCTTTTTAAGCCAATCCGTATTTGTGGTGTGAACAATCATACGGTTTGTTTTATCTGTTATCTTCGGTTCATCCGCACATAAATTTGCAAAATCATAGGTAATGTTAAAATCATCTTTTTCCAGCAGTATTTTATCTCTTTTTAGCGTTAACTCATACCGTTTTATCCCCATAGAATCGAGATAGTGGACGAGATCCGTATTGGTCATATCAAAAAGAGATGAATCCTTTTCAAAATAAAATTTGTGAAAAGCCCAGTAGGTATAGGACTCAAAGGGTTTTCTTTTTATACGTACCGGTTGTTTTCTCACAGGTAAAGGCCCTGATACCCTAAAAGGTTCCGCGAGAGAATCTTTTGGCCAGGGGTTAAGTTTCCGGGTATCCAAACAATTAAACTTGTAACGGGTCAGGGGAATGGGAGAAGACTTTTCCCAATGGTTGCAATCATTACACATATACCCTTCCGGGCCTGGGGTCCAGGATCGGCATTCTTCCAATGAGACTTTATTGTGATTTACGCTGTCATTTGTGTAGAGCCCACTTTTTTTATAGGCGGGAGTCCAACCTAAATCGGTGCAAAGACTGTTTTCAATCTGCGTACAACTATCACGACAAGTATAAAATGGATGTGTGTAAGATATACCGTGACCCGAAAGCGCATAAGGTATAAGTTTACACTGGTTATTGACCAATCGGGTGATATTTTTGGGGGCACCGCAGTTAAGTAACGAAAAACTGAATGCTAAAAGTATAATTGGCAGACCTTTTGAGAGAATGGAATATTTCATAATTATTTAAGGTGGGGTAATTAATTAAGTCATTTTAAAGTAATGAAATCTAGCTTGTTCCTGTTCAAAAGACATCCTTTTCAAGGCAAAGTCGCAAAGGACGCAAAGAACTCGCAAAGAGGTTAATAAATATATTTTTTTAATTGTATACTGAACATTGTGTTACATCATGTGTGTTTATTATAACTCTTTGCGGATCCTCTGCGTTCTCTGCGCCTTTGCGGTGAAATAGTTAAGTTTTAAACAGAAACTAGCTTATTTGTTTTACGCAAAGATAAAACTCGGTTTTTGATTAATTTTACCACAAAATGAGTGTAGATTGCAAAAAAAAGTAAATTTGGTCTGATATAAATTTCATGCTGACTAAAATATAAACAGGCTAAAAGGACTCCAAAAAACCGGAATGCAAAAGAACTCTCTTCCATATCTTACTTATAACGCTTTTCTGAAACAGAAATTTGGAGAGCCTGTGCTTAAAATCCCTGTTAATGCGGGATTTTCCTGTCCGAATCTTGATGGCACTAAGGGGAGAGGAGGGTGTATCTTTTGTGATAACCGGGCATTCAGTCCTGTACATAGCTGTTCTGAGCCTGTAAATATTCAGCTTAAGAGAGGCATTGAGAGGTCTCCAGCCCGTTTTAAAAAATATATTTGCTATTTCCAACCCTATTCCAATACTCATGGTCCTCTTGAAAAACTAAAGCATTCAATTGAATTGGCGCTTACTGTTCAAAAGGTAGTGGGGATAGCAATTGGAACCAGGCCAGATTGTTTTTCACCTGAGATTTATAACTACCTGGGAGAGGTATCTAAAAGAACCTACCTCTCTGTTGAGCTGGGATTACAAACAGTGCATGACAATACCCTTGAACAGATAAACAGATGTCAAACCTTCGCTGAAGGCAAAAGCGCTATTCAGGAGCTTGCTAAACGTGAGATAGAACTTGTCGCCCATGTGATTCTGGGATTGCCCGGAGAAGATGAATCAATGATGATGAAAACAGCAAAAACTTTAGCTTCGCTGCCGGTTGACGGAATTAAAATTCATCAGTTGATGGTAATAAAGGGGACCCCTATGGAACAATGGTATCAAAGGGGACGGGTCCAGATGATGGAATTGGATGAATACGCTCGTTTGGCTGCAAAATTTGTGTCATTTTTGCGTCCGAACCAGGTTATTCATCGTCTCATGGCTGATTGTCCTCCTGAAGCGGGCTTAATAGCGCCTCTCTGGTGTACCCAAAAATCTCAGGCACGTAATACCATTAGAGACGCAATAGTAAAAAGCAGATAGTATTCATTGTCTGCTTTTCATTGTTTGACAATTCTATTCCAAAATAAATTTGAATAATTGTTGAACAATTGTATCAGGTATATGCTTTGGGTTTCTCCTAACTCCTTTTTGTTAATTGAACTATACTACTTAGAGAATAGAGATAATGTTAATGAGGAGTATATCATGAAAATAAATGTTCATAAAGTCGAAAGGGTTGCAAGAATACTAGTGGGAATAACTCTTTTATCCCTTGTATTCATTGGTCCAAAAAGTTTCTGGGGGTTAATTGGCCTTGTACCCTTAGCCACCGGTCTTATTGGTAATTGCCCCTTATATTCTATGCTGGGTTTCAGCACTTGTCCCACCAGGAATAAGAGTACCTAGCGTAGAGTCCTAAACGGTATGGAATATAAGTTGCATCTGTCATCGTCCTGCTTGGGCGATCCATCCTAGAATCGATGACTTGATGGATTGCCCGGTCATGCCGGGCAATGACGTACATGGGGAGCATTTCCTTACTTATGACACCCTCCGTACGAAGCGTACTTCGGAAGGCGGGCAAGCAGGGCAAAGACAACATGAGGAACAAATCATATACAATTCAGGGCGTACCACTAGCCAATAAATCTAGAGAAAGCTTTCTGATTAGAGAGTGGTATTTTCTCTTAGAGCAAATTAATATTCATTCAAATTTGTCTCTCTATTTCCAGGTAAATCCGGGTAATATTTTCAGGTTTCTTCTAATTAGCCCCTAAATAGTTGTTTTCAATTCTTATTTAGCTTTCTGAATGTCGAATTTGGTAAAAAATCGCCGATTTGTTTGTCAAATAGGCAAGACTTTTATGGTTTTTTGAGATTGGATGATCGTATTTGGTATTGTTACCTTTTGAACAATGATTTTCACATAAACCAGAAAAGGAGTGAATAAATGCCAAGTTTTGTAATCAAAGAAAAATGCGATGGTTGTAAAGGGCAGGATAAGACTGCCTGCATGTACATCTGTCCGAATGACTTGATGGTACTCGACAAAGATGCCATGAAGGCCACAAACCGTGATCCTAAAATGTGTTGGGAATGCATGTGTTGTGTTAAGATTTGTCCTCAGCAGGCTATGGACGTGCGTGGATACGCCGATTTCGTACCTATGGGTGCAAGCGCCACACCTCTTCGTGGTTCACAGGATATCATGTGGACAGTGAAGTTTCGTGATGGTTCCATCAAACGTTTCAAATTCCCCATCCGTACTACGGAAGAAGGAACAGCGGATCCTCTCGGTGGCTATTCCACTCAAGACGATATTAACAGCGAAGCTCTGGCAACAGAACCCGCTTCTTTAGGTTTAGACGCAGTTCCCACTGTATAATATAGGAGAAATATAGAATGGCAAATTTTGAAACAGTTGAAGTAAGCACCGATCTTCTGATTGTAGGTGGAGGATTCTCTGCATGCGGAGTTGCTACAGAAGCAGCTTACTGGGCCAAGAAAAACGGCCTTAAAGTTACCTTAGTAGACAAAGCAGCATTAGACCGGTCTGGCGCAGTAGCCATGGGTCTTTCTGCTATTAACCAGTATCTTGGCATCAGAGATGGCCAAAATACTTGTGAAGACTATGTTCGTTATGTAAGACAGGATCTTATGGGTGTTTCCCGTGAAGACCTTGTTTATAACATTGCTCGTCACGTAGACTCATCAGTACATCTGTTTGAGAAATGGGGCCTTAAAATCTGGCTCGACGAAGACGGCAAATATGTACATGAAGGACGCTGGCAGTTGATGATCAATGGTGAGTCTTATAAGAACATCGTTGCTGAAGCAGCTAAAAACGCTCTTAAAGAAGCCGGTGGAGAAGTAATGGAAAGAATTTTCATCACAGATCCTATCGTAGAAAATAATAAAGTTGTAGGCGCTGTTGGTTTCAGCACACGTGAAGAAAAGTTCTACGTGTTTAAAGCCAAAGCAGTGGTCTGCACAATGGGTGGTGCTGTACACGTTTTCCGTCCTCGTTCAACGGGCGAAGGTTTTGGACGTTCATGGTATCCTCCTTTTAACACTGGTTCCAGTGCTTATTTTACCATCAAAGCTGGTGCTGAAATGACTTGTCAGGAAGTACGTTTTATTCCTGTACGTTTTAAAGATGCATACGGTCCTGTTGGTGCATGGTTCTTGCTCTTCAAATCAAGAGCTATCAGTGCAGGTGGCGGTGAATATATGTCTGTTAGAAAAGACGAACTGAATAACTGGGCTCCTTATGGACTGGCAAAACCAATTCCTGCCAACCTGAGGAACTATCTTGGTATGCTTGATATAGAACAGGGTTTTGGTCCTCTCTATATGGAAACAGACGAAGCTATCCAGAAAATTGCCAGTTCACTGAAAGACGACCAAAAAGCTTTCAAGAAAAAAATGAAAGAACTTGAGAGTGAAGCATGGGAAGATTTCCTTGATATGACTATTTCTCAGGCTATTTTGTGGGCTTCACAGAATGTTAAACCTGAAGAAAAACACTCAGAAATCGCAGCTTGCGAACCTTACTTCATCGGTTCACACTCCGGTGCTTCAGGTGCATGGATAAGTGGACCAGAAGATATGGAAACTCCCTACAAATGGGGTTATGCACAAATGACCACAGTTGACGGACTTTTCGCTGCTGGCGACGCTTCAGGCGCATCCAGTCATAAGTTCTCTTCCGGTTCACACGCAGAAGGCCGTATCACTGGTAAAGCTGCTATCAAATATATCATTGAAAAAGGCACAGAACCTTCAATTGATTCAGCTAAGGTTGAAGAGCTCAAGGCTACCGTGCTTGCTCCAATGGAACTTTATGCAGCACACTCAGATGAAACTACAGATGTAACGGTTAATGCCAATTATATCTTGCCTGAACAGTTCATGTATCGTTTACAAAAGATTATGGACGAATATGCAGGTGGAGTTTCTTCTGCTTTCAAGACAAGTAAATTCTTGCTTGATAGAGCCATGGAACTCTTTGTCTTCCTCAAAGAAGATTCAGAGAAGTTGGGCGCAGGCTCACTCCATGACCTCATGCGTTGTTGGGAAAACATTCACCGGATGTGGCAGGGCGAAGCTCATGTTCGTACAATGCTTTTCCGTGAAGAAACCAGATGGCCCGGTTATTACTACCGCACAGATACGCCAAAGATGGACGAAGACAATTGGAAATGTTTTGCCAATTGTAAGTTCGACCCAGCTAGTAGCGAATGGGAAATGTCCAAGAAAGAAATTTGGAACATTCCAGGCGTGTAATCACTAAGCTGTAAAATCATAAAAGACCCGGTTGCACGTTGTTGCAGCCGGGTTCTTTTTTATCTAAATTTGTTTAAAAAGACTAATATATAAGTAATTTTTATTGAATTATTTTACCCCGGAGGATAACATGGCAGAGGCTGATACCAAAAGCATCCTTGTTGTCGGCAGCGGCATGAGTGGCATGACCGCGGCAATAGAGGCTGCAGAAGCGGGCTATAACGTTTACTTAATAGAGAAAAACCCCTATCTTGGTGGTCGGGTTGCTCAGCTCTATCATTACTTTCCTAAGTTGTGTTCACCGAATTGTGGTCTGGAAATTAATTTCCGGCGGATAAAAAGTAATCCTCGTATACATGCGTATACATTGGCAGAGGTTGAGAGCGTTTCCGGCACAGAGGGTAACTTTTCCGTAAAGGTAAAAGTGAGCCCGCGGTATGTAAATGAAAAATGTACCGCTTGCGGTACCTGCGCAGAATCCTGTGAAACGGAAATAGAAAATAAATTCAATTACGGTATGGATAAAACCAAAGCGGCATATTTACCCTATAATATGGCCTTTCCCATGCGGTATGTAATAGACCCATCTTTTGCTCAGACTGCAGAAGCACAAAAAGTGAAAGACTCCTGTAAGTATGATGCAATAGACCTTAATATGCAGGAAAAATCAATTGATTTGCAGGTTGCCTCAGTTGTTTGGGCTACCGGTTGGCAGCCTTATGATGCATCCAAACTCGATAGTTATGATTTTAATAATCAGCCGGATGTTATTTCTAATGTAATGATGGAGCGCCTTGCAGCTGTTAATGGCCCAACGAAAGGTAAAATAGTAAAACCTTCAGATGGCGAAGCACCTCAGTCAGTCGCATTTGTACAATGCGCGGGCTCACGAGATGAAAACCACCTTCCTTATTGTTCCGGTATCTGCTGTTTGGCTTCTTTAAAGCAAGCAACCTATGTAAGAGAACAGTATCCGGATGCAAAAATTTATTTCTTTTATATAGACATAAGAGCAACGGATCAACTGGAAGATTTTTATAACAAGGCAAAAGCCGAAACAAATATTGAATTTGTAAAAGGCAAAGTTGCGAAGATTCAAAAAGGCCCGGATGGGAAACCTTTGATGCGGGTTGAAGATACGACTAAAGAATCGCTGAGAGAATTAACAGCTGATTTAGTGGTTTTGGCTACTGGTATGCAGCCTAATCTGGCGATAACACCTGCTCCGGCAGATATTAAGTATGATGAATACGGTTTTATAGCGCAAAATGGAACTCCGGCAGGTATGTATGCAGCCGGCTGCGCAAGTTCACCGGGAAATGTTACTGAAGTAGTATCAGACGGGACCGGGATTGCCTTAAAAGCCGTACAATCAGTGGTAAGGAGGGCTAACTAATGGCAGAGAAAAAAATTGCATTATATGTTTGTTCAGGCTGTGGCATTGGTGATGCCCTTAATGTAGCAGACTTGGAAAAAAATGGGACCGATGAGTGTAAAGATGCCCAAACCAAAACACATGCCTTTCTCTGTAGCCAGGAAGGTATTGATTCTATTAAAAACGACATTGCAAATGAAGGCGTCAATCGCATTTGTGTAGCTGCTTGTTCACAGCGTGCCGTATATGATGCCTTTGATTTTGAAGGATGTATCACTGAGCGGGTAAATATCAGAGAACAGGTTGCCTGGTCACATAAGTCTCAGGATGAAGATAGTCAGATGATGGCAGAAGACTATATTCGTATGGGCCTGGTAAAATTAAACGAGTCTTCTCCCGTAGAGCCTTTTATACCAGAAGAAGAGCTTAGCAAAGACATTCTTGTAGTAGGGGGTGGCGTAGCGGGTTTGACTGCTGCTAAAGAGAGCGCAGAGGCTGGTTATAAGGTTATTCTGGTAGAAAAAGAGGCAAAACTTGGTGGTTATCAGGCAAATTTAAGCAAAGTAGCCGTACTTCCTTATAAAGGTATTTCTGATAATAACATAGGTGAGCTTGTCTCAGCGGTAGAAAGTAGTGATAAGATAACGGTGTATACCAGTGCTGCAATAGAAAAAACAGACGGGAGCCCCGGGTTGTTTTCTGTGACTATTAAACACGGTGGAGAAAGTATTGAACATAAGGCTGGTGCTATTGTCATGGCAGCGGGCTGGCAGCCCTATGACCCTTCCAGTCTGGGAAATGGTTATGGGTATGGCAAATCAAAAGATGTCATTACGAACGCCATGTTTGAAGAACTGATTAAAGAAGGAACCATTGCCCGTCCAAGCGATGGCAGAACTGTAGAAAATGTTGTTTTTCTACAATGCGCGGGTCAACGTGATCCTGAGCATTTGTCCTATTGTTCCTCTTTTTGCTGTATTACGGCCTTAAAACAAGCTCTACAGGTAAAAGAACAAAATTCAAATGCGAATGTTTATGTAGTGTACAAAGAAATGCGAACCGCAGGGCACGCAGAAGATCTCTATCGCGCGGCCCAGGAAGCAGGTGTTATATTTATCCGAAGTCAGGAACGTGAAGTACAAGCCGGGAATGGTCTGGCTGTTGAAGCTCTTGATGAACTTCTTGGAGAAAAGGTGTTGCTGGATAATCTTGATATGGTTGTTTTAGCAACGGGTGTAGTTCCTGCTACTGCTACCGGTGACGATGTATATGCCAAGGTATTGGCTGAAGGTGAAGAAGCGGTAGAAAAGAAAAAAGATGAAATGGCTATTCCTCCTGATATCATCAGGGCTTCTGATATTCTCAATCTTTCTTACCGGCAAGGGCCAGAGCTTCCGGCTTTGTTTAATGATTTTCCTGATTCGCATTTTATCTGTTTCCCCTATGAAACACGCCGAACCGGTATTTATGCTGCAGGTTGTGTCCGTCGTGCTATGGGTATTTCTGCTGCTATGGAAGATGCCAGGGGCGCTGCGATGAAAGCTATTCAAAGTGTAGAATTGATTACAAACGGTCAGGCGGTACATCCCAGGGCCGGGGATCTGTCTTACGCTGATTTTAATTTGTCCCGTTGTACTCAATGTAAACGTTGCACTGTGGAGTGTCCGTTTGGGGCTATCAACGAAGATGAAAAAGGAAACCCTCAATATCAGGCGACACGCTGTCGCCGTTGCGGTATCTGTATGGGAGCATGTCCTGAGCGTATCATCGGATTTAAAGACTATTCCGTTCCCATCATTGGGAATATGATTAAAATCATCAGTATGCCTGAAGAAGATGAAGAAAAACCACGTATTCTTGTGTTTGCCTGTGAAAATGATGCTTATCCAGCCCTTGATATGGTTGGATTGCACCGAATGCAGTATAATGCCTGGGTCAGGGTAATTCCCCTGCGTTGTCTTGGTTCCATGAATCTGGTTTGGATAGCCGATTCACTCTCTTCTGGTTTTGACGGTATTTTGCTTCTTGGTTGTCAACATGGCGATGATTACCAGTGTCACTTTGTACGGGGTAGTGAGCTTTCTAAAATCAGGCTTTCTAAAGTATCAGAAACCCTTGACCGGATGCAGCTGGAGGCTGAGCGTGTGCGCTATGAAACTCTTTCTATTAATGACTATCACAAACTTCCCGCTTTATTGGATGAATTTGCGGAAACACTAGATGGTTTCGGTGCGAATCCTTTCAAGGAATTTTAATTTACTGGTTTTAGGAATACTGCCGGAATTATAGAAACAGGAGAACAATTCATGAGTATTAAAACAGATCCCAATCTTAAAAAGGAACTCAGGGAATTTGGGGTAACTAATGTTGATAACTGTTATCATTGTGGTAACTGTACTGCAACCTGCCCCCTGTCTACTAGTGATAATTCGTTTCCCAGAAAGATGATGAAGTATGTTCAAATGGGGCTTAAAGATAAAATTAAAGCCAGCCCTGAACCCTGGTTGTGTTATTATTGTGGTGATTGTTCTGTGAAATGCCCACGAGGCGCAGAACCTGGTGAAAATATGATGGCAATAAGGCGTTATCTTACTTCACTTTATGACTGGACTGGTTTCTCTAAGAAGTTTTATACTTCAGAAAAGTTTGAATATCTGGCCATAGGAACTGTAGGTCTAATTGTGGGGCTCATCCTTATCCTGTTTCATGGAACTCCTGATATGGAACATGCCAAATTGAATTCGGTTTGGCCCGCCCACATTGTGGAGATAGGGGATGTACTTATGGGTGGCGTCCTGGCCTTTCTTTTATTAAGTAATACCTGGAGATGTATTAGTTTTATTTTGGGGGATTTAAAGAGTAAAATTCCCATGGGTATTTATATAAGCCAGGCAAAAGAGCTTATCATTCATTTTCTCACTCAGAAAAAGTTTGCAGAATGTGAAGACAGGATGCCCTGGTTTGTTCATTTGATGATAATGACCGGTTATGCCACTGTTTTTCTGCTTGTAGTTGGTTTTCTTGCAGGTGGTATACATTTTATCGGGCTATACGATGAAAGACTTATGTTCCAAAGGGATATAATTTACCCGCTCTATCATCCAATCAGGTTACTTGGATATTATTCGACTTTTGCGTTATTCTATGGTGTTACTTATGCTATGATAGGTAGACTCAAAAAGTCAAAACCTTCGTATAAGTTTTCTCATTCCACAGACTGGATGTTTCTTATTTTATTGCAGTTAACCACACTTACGGGTATCCTTATTCATGTAACTCGTCTGGTTGACCTACCCATGCCCACTTATGCTCTTTATGTGATTCATATGATGGTTTGTATTCCTATGCTGGTACTTGAGGTTCCCTTTGCAAAATGGGCTCATCTGGCTTACCGGCCTGTAGCCATCTACCTGACCAAAGTAAAGGCCGCATACGTAGCACAGGCTGGTAGTTCTGAAACTGCAGAGTAAATAGTTTAAGACAAACGCGCTTTTGGTGCAGAGTTAAGGTAAAGTGTTTAAAAAAAACATTTTGCTTTCTTGTCTGGAAAATAATGATGATAGTCTTTTGTTAATGACCGGTTTGACAATACCAAATTCTTTGCGTAAACTTTGCCTTCTTTGCGCTTTTGCGTTGAGATGTGATTGCTTAATAATAAAAAGGAGTTACTCATGACCGCTTCAGATATCCCTAAATGCCCTCATTGCGATACCGCTATGGATAAATGGTGTCCTCCGGATGAATCCACCTGGACCTCTGCTTTTCAATGGGTTTGTTTTAATGATGAATGTGGATATTTTGTACGTGGCTGGAATCATATGAAAGCATCACAAAATGTTGGTGCTTCCTATCGTCATCGTATGGATCCTGCAACCGGCAGCACGGGGCCATTACCTTGCTGGTCCTCTGCTGCACACAAAGATAAGGTGATAAAAGAATAAAGCTGAATTAAGCGGCCACGGCGTAGTTGACGAAGCCGGGTCCGATTCAATGAAACTTGTGCCCTGTTATCCTTCAAAGCTCGAAGAGCGAAGTAGGATTGGGTATAAAACAGAAGAATATTTTTAAACGGGAATTGATTGTGTATGAAAATTGAACGCAATGCACCTTGCCCCTGTGGTAGTGGTCAAAAATTTAAAAAATGCCATTTGGGAAAAGAAGATGAACTACAGACTACTAAACCGGATGAAGTTTCTGAAGAAGATAGCAGGCGAGTAACCTCTCTTCCAGGAGTGGAGTATGGTTGCATCAAACAAATCATAGATGGGCTTGATATCGAGGAACTGACAGGAAGTAAGCTGGGTATCAAATTTATTGATTTGCGGGCTTATGCCAAACTCACTAAACTAGGTTCTAAAATGGCAGAAGAAGATGCTAGTGGTGGTGGTAGTGTTTTTGTAAATATTTACCGTACAGAAAAAACAGATCCCAATAATATCTATATTGCAGTGTCTCCTAATATTACAGAAAGTGTTCTGATTCATCAGACTGCACATGCCCTTGATTATTTAAAGGGTTCCGGACTTATGCCTGGTCTTGGTAAAGCTTTAAGCATGGAACTTCAGGTTCCTGTTGAACATCTTGAACATCCCCATGAATTTGGATACTGGCTGCATTACTTGCATGAAACCTTTAACACAAAGTTTGATGCTGATGACACAATTGTCCATTATTTGTTTGAAAATGAAAAACTGCTTAAAGCAGAAGAAATAAAGGATCAGGATGGTGACTTGATCAGTGAAAAATCCAAAAATATACTGGAGTTTCTTCACAAAAATAGTGCCGTTATCAATGATTTGATTCGGGAATGTGATGGGTATATAGGGGCTCAGACAGATAAAAACAGATGAAGACGGTTATTTGCCGTCTGCGCCGGCTTTAATCCACATTGTTTTTTGACCCAGGATTCCAAATTTAATCCAGTCAAAAGCAAATTTCATCAATTCGATATCGTCGTCTTTAATTTTTTCGATTATCTCATCTTCGATAACAAATTTTTTCAAGAAAGAACTTTTAAAAACGAAATCTTTGAATTTGTCCTGGTTGTATAAAGCCATGAAAACCATTTGATGGATTTGCGGGTTGTCAATATCCAGATTTTGGGCACTGAGGGGAATTGTTATTTCTGCAAATAACTCATTCATTTCTTCATAGACTAACACACCCTGGCCTATTAGCCAGTCATTTATTTTCATTTTAGCATCTTCATCCAAACCCTTACATTTTGACCTTTCTGCAATCATACCATAAGTACCATCATCATTCAGGTTGAGGGGATACATTCTACATGGCCAGGGCCGGTCAGCATAAATTCCGCATCCCTTGTCTGAAACCAGGGTACATTTTTTTGACTCTTCATCCATTTTCAAAACTACCATTGGAATGAGTTTGTCTTTTTTGGGAACAATTACGGTGTATTTATCAATAAACTCTTCAGAAGAAATGCCAAGGGCGTTTTTCATTCTAATTACATCATAGGGAGTAAGGACTATCGTAACGTCCTGGCAGCATTTGGTAAAGCAGGAAACACCAGGAGCGCAATTGAATTGGAAGATTTGATCAACTTCCATACGTAGCATCTTTTTTGTGTCCTCAGTGGTCATTTAGAATCTCCTTGTTTAAAAGCTGCTGATTGTAATCATTAATAAATTAAAACAGATTTGACTAGATCTCAGCTGTATATTACAAAATGGGAGTGGATTTGTCATGATTGTGTCCCTCTGTTTCCATGGGAATAGTGCAGGTATTTATACTTCAAAACTATTTCAGATATAGCAAGTCAAAAAGGTAGTCATAAAATGTGACATTATTGTTTCGGATAATAAAATTCTATTGAAATTTGGTTATTTATTGCAAATTTAGAGGTAGTTACTTTCGTCAATATGTCAAACTTTCCCCAAAAATATCTTGTATTAAATCTTGAATTAATTGTTAAATATTTAAACATATTTTTTAAATTCAATTTTGGAGGAGTAAATGATAAAACCACATGGCTCAGACACATTAAACCCCCTTTATGTTGAAGATGATGCTAAGCGCGCAGAACTTGAAAAAGAAGCAGCCGGGCTCCCTTCAATAGTTATTAGTTCAGCTGCAGCAGGCAATGCTGTAATGCTTGGCAGCGGTTATTTTAATCCTTTAAAAGGTTTCATGAATCTTGCTGATTCTCTTAGTGCTTCTGAAAAGATGCAGACTACAGATGGTACTTTTTTTCCAGTACCTGTTGTTAATGTAGTTAAAGACGCTTCAGCGATTAAAGGTGCTAAACGTATAGCTCTGCTTGATCCTAACGTTGATGGCAATCCTGTTATCGCAATTCAGGACGTTGAGTCCATCGAAGAAATTTCAGCAGACCAAATGAAGACTATGACCGAACAGGTTTTTCGTACCACTGATCCTGATCATCCGGGCGTTGCTGCCTTTAATGGCGTTGGTACTACTCTTATTGCCGGTCCTATCCAGGTTCTTAATTTTTCATATTTTAAAGCTGACTTCCCCGAAACTTTTCGTACAGCCGGTGAAATCCGGGATATGATTACTAAAAATGGTTGGAATAAAGTTGTTGCTTTTCAAACACGTAATCCTATGCACCGTGCTCACGAAGAACTGGTACATATGGCTATGGAACAAGAAAAATGTGATGGAGCGGTTATCCACATGCTTCTTGGAAAACTGAAAAAAGGTGATATTCCTGCTGATGTAAGAGACTCCGCCATTCGGAAAATGGGTGAACTTTATTTTGAAAAAGGCACCATCGAGATTACCGGGTATGGCTTTGATATGCTTTATGCCGGCCCAAGAGAAGCCGTTCTTCATGCACTGTTCCGTCAAAACATGGGTGCCACTCATCTTATCGTTGGCCGTGACCACGCTGGTGTTGGCGACTATTATGGTGGATTTGATGCACAAACTATTTTTGATGATATTCCTGAAGGCGCAATGGACATTAAAATTTTCCGTGGCGACCACACTGTTTGGTGTAAACAATGTGAACAAGTTGTAATGATGCGTGATTGCCCTCATGGTAAAGACGATTATCTCTTGCTTTCAGGTACAAAAGTTCGTGCGATGCTTGCTGCTGGCGAAGCTTTGCCACCAGAATTTGCACGTCCTGAAGTTGCTGAAATCTTAATGGCTTTTTATAAAGAACAGGCCAATTAATTTTATAAAATTTTAAATATCAATAATTATTCACCAAAAAAATTAAAGGAGAGTATTTTATGGCCATGTTAAACTTCTGATAATAATCACGAAGATAGTTGACCACATCCCAATGTTCCTGTGTTAATTCAGGAACACCTTCTGTATCTGCTAATGATTTTGCTACTGCTTCAT
>JADFYW010000080.1 GCA_015232855.1 Fibrobacteria bacterium | reverse complement strand
CGAAGCTGCAGGTTTAAGTGTTTTATATATGCATTCC
Source organism: Fibrobacteria bacterium (assembly GCA_015232855.1). GTDB lineage: Bacteria > Fibrobacterota > Fibrobacteria > UBA11236 > JADFYW01 > JADFYW01. The sequence goes on along the minus strand of JADFYW010000080.1, from coordinate 21,545 downwards.
GGAACGAAAACACTTGAACGAACCGCTATAATTAATCAACTGCGTGAGGGCAGCATAGATATTTTAGTGGGGGTTAATTTACTCCGGGAAGGCCTTGATTTACCTGAAGTTTCTTTAATAGTGATTTTAGACGCAGATAAAGAAGGCTTTTTGCGCAATAAAAGATCTATGATCCAAATTGCAGGAAGGGCTGCTCGTAATATAAACGGAAAAGTTATCATGTATGCGGATAAAATGACAAAAAGTATGCAGGCAACCATTGATGAGCTTGAACGGCGCCGTTGCATTCAACGGGAATACAACCATAAGTACAATATCAATCCTAAAAGTATTGCCAAAGAAATACGGAACACGATGCAATTGGCTCCAGAAGCAGAAAAATTAGCAAATGAAAAAGAAATTTCAGTAGAACAGAACACCCTGCTTTTGGATGCAGACATACAAATACTTGAAAAGAAAATGCTTGAAGCAGCGGACAATCTGGACTTTGAAAAAGCGGCTGTATTACGAGATAAAATAAAAATGCTGGAAGTATCAAAATGAAAATAGTTATTGCAGGTGCTGGCACCATAGGTTTAAATCTTGCCACTAAACTTTCTTATGAAGGTCATGATCTTTTTTTAATAGATAATGACCGAAACAAATTACGTAGCGCAGAAGAAGGGTTGGATGTAAAAACAATTGTGGGAGAAGCGGCTTCGATAGAAGTACTGAGGCAAGCGAACGCCGAGGATGCCCATCTCCTCATTGCCGTTACCCGCTCAGATGCTGTAAACATCCTGGTATGCCAATTAGCTGCCCGGTTGGGCACAAAAAAAAGAATAGCTCGTATCCGGCATTCGGGTTGTTTTCAGGATCCTTCTGTTATTATTCCTTACGATCTTGATATAGACATGGTCATTTACCCGGAAGGAGAGGTAGCTAAAGAAATTTGGCAGCTGCTACACCGCCCCTTTGCTATTGAGGTAAGCACCTTTTTTAACGATCAGATTGAAGTAATCGGACTCCATATAACCGAAAACTCCATCTTAGAAGCAAAAACCCTGACCGAATTGAAAGAACTTTCCAGGCACCCATTTACAATCGTTGGCATAGTAAGAGACAGTAACGGAATTGTTCCGGTAGCCTGGGATGGCGTACTCAAAGCAGAAGACAAGATTTACCTGTCTGCGATTTCAACTGATATAAATGAAATCGTTGAAGATTTTGGTTTTGAAACAAAAAAGATATCAAATGTGTTTATTTATGGAGGAGATACGGTTGGATTTAATCTTGCAAAACGCCTCGAGAACACTAAAGTACAGGCAAGGATACTTGAACCCTGCAGAAACCGCATTCATGAACTTGCCTATGAACTGAAAAAAGTACTGGTCCTGCATGGAGAAGGAACAGATTCGTCTTTATTAGAAGGTGAGGGCATTGAAGAAGCCGATGTATTTGTAGCAGTTACCGATGACGAAGAAGCAAATCTTTTATCTTGTATATTAGCCAAAAAGAAAGGTGCTGTAAAAACCATTTCCCTCGTTACCAAACCGGACTACATCCCGTTGATTGCCGATCTCGGTGTTGATGCAGTTATATCCAAGCGCTTAACTACTTTAAACCGAATAATGCAGTTTGTTATTCGGGGTGAGGTTGTTTCCGTGTCTGATATTTCTGAAGGAGAGATTAGCGCTATAGAGTTCCGCATAACAAAAAACACCATTGTTTCGGGTATGGAAATCGGCAGTGAAGAATTTAATGATATATTTCCTGATACGGCCATTATTGGAGGCCTCCAGCTTGAAACGGGCCAGGTTTCAGTCCCCGAAGAAGGAACGGTTCTTAATGTTGGTGACCGGGTTATCGTTTATGTTCCTGCCAGTGCAGTAAGAGAAGTGGAAAAAATATTCGTATGAACGATAAGACTATAAACGATTTACTTTTAAGCAAGAATAAACAGAATATACTGCAAGCGCTCTCCTATCTTGAACATTCCGGTAGTATTACCCATATTCGCACCATCCTAAAATTATTAAAAACAGTCCAGGAGCCAGAAATAAAGCAAGCTTGCATTAAAGCGGCCTCGCATAATATCAGGCATAATCTCTTAGAGAACTATTCTGAAATGAATCAGAAAACTCGCCGGGGATTGGTCCAGATTTTAAAAGCTCTCGATCCCCAGATAGTTAATTCAATTAGTCATGATTTAAAATCTAAAGATGATGACAAACGTTTTAACGCCATCAGAATACTGAGTCTCATGGGAAGGAACCCACAGGTTAAAAAAGTACTGAAAGACCTGATAACTGACCGAAACGAGATGGTAAGGGCAACGGCAGTATCCCTTCTTAAAAACTTGCCAGAATCTGTAGATGCAAATCTACTTTCGGTTCTGCTCAAGGATAATGATCCACGAGTTGTTGCAAATACAATCGAAGTTATTGAAGCTCTTCAACAATCCCGTCTGGCCAAATTATTGATTAATTTCAAATCCCATATCAATAACCGTATAAGAGGTAACGCCATTAAAGCCCTCTGGAGTCTTGGGCAATCTGATATATTTGAAAGCCTGAAACTCATGTTGGATGACCATGAAAATTTTTTAATGCGAGCCAGTGGATGCTGGGTTATCGGTGAGAAAGCAGATGATTCTGATTTTAATTACCTTGAATTATTGTCTACTTGCGCAAGGGATGAAGAAAGACTGGTACGGGAAAATGTGATAAAAGCACAAATAAAAATTGGTGGTGATGCAGTGGATATTTATCAGAAGCGTCTGTCAAACGCCCGTGAAGTTGCTGAAGTACGCAGATCATTATCCGAGCAATAATTCATTTTTTTGAATCCAGGAACAACAATTGACTTTCCAATTTCTAAAGAAGGGTTATATTTCCCAGTATAATATGGATACCCACACTATTAGAAACTATTTAAACTCAGCTGAGGCAAAAAAACGTCAGAAAGCGCTGGACTATTTAAATGAAAGCGGCAACATCACTCATCTGAATATTCTTATTGATAAAATACAAACTTGCGATAGTAACGAACCCAGGAAAGACGTTCTCCTTACTATCTGCACAATTATCAAAAACAATCTCATGGTCAATTATGACCAGATCAATAAGGACCTCAGAAAGGGGCTGGTAAAAATACTTGAATTTCTTGACCCCGAAATTCTCGAAATACTCATTACTGATTTAAAATCAAAAGATGACAATATCCGTTTTCATGCCCTCCAAATTTTGAGTCTCCTTGGGAAAAATAATCGCGTTATTATAATTTTACGCGATTTGGTTCACGATAAAAACGAACTTGTCCGGGCGACTGTTGTGTCCTTACTTAAAGAAACACCAAAAAAAATTGATGCTGAACTCTTAAAGTCGTTACTAAACGACAGTAACAAACGGGTAAAAGCCAATACCATTGAAATTATTGAAGCTATGGGCCAAACAGGCCTCATCAAAGTATTAGAAGTTTTTTTAAAATCTCAAAACAATCGCATTCGTGCAAATGCATTAAAGGCTCTTTGGAAACTTGGCTATGCAAAAATCCAGCATGAAATTGATAATATGCTTAGTGACCAAGAAAATTTTCTCATGAGGGCTTCAGCTTGTTGGGTTATAGGAGAATGTGCAACAGAAAGTGATCATGAATATCTTGAAATCTTATCTCAATTTATCCATGATGAAGAAACCCTGGTCAAAGAAAATGCAATCAAGGCCCAGATTAAGATAGGGGGCACCTCCATAAAATCTTTACTCAAGCACATATCAGATCCAAAAGAAGCAAAAAGAATTCAGCTGATAATGTCCCAAAACGAGTGACCTTATTGCCAATCTGGCTAAATTCCTTTTTTTTTTCTAATAACTAAAGATTAACTCAAAAAGTCCCGATAAAAAGTATAGAAGATGCGTTACCTCGACTCTGGGGTAGTAAGCTCTTTTAATACATAGGGTTCCAAGGAGGGAGAATACTCTAGGGACAGAGGACTACCCTGTGACATATATCCCAATTCATACCGTTAAATCATGGCAAGTTTTTTCTGATTAATTTGTCTACCAAAGATTTATTATCTAAATTACTGCCATAGTTTCATAAAAGGGCAATATCTCAAACTTTAACGGAGGAAAAAAGATGGATATTTTCAAAAAAACTCATTACTTATTATTAACAGCTCTGGTGGCATTTGGCCTCATTTTTACGGGCTGCGATTTATTGGGCGGAGATGACGACGAAGAAGAAACAGCAGTGGCAAATGTAGCCCCTGGCATCACAGCTTTTGCAGTAGTCAAAGACGCTAACAATGAAATAGATCCCGACTCAGTTATTAGCTTTGAAGGCATAATTGAAGATTCTGATGGTAAAGTTAAAACAGTTAATATTTCTGTAACTGACACTGCAGGTACCACCGCAGATCTTGGTGATGTCTCACCAGACTCAGCCATTTATAATCTCAGTGCATATACTGCTAACGTCCCCAATAGCCTCAAACCAGGCGAACTTACTTTTACACTTACGGCAACCGATGACAAAGATACCGTTACAACTGCCACAGCTACTGCAACTTTGCAAAAAGGTGGAACACCTGTTTCTACGAAACAAGTAGAACTTGGTTCCTGGCAATCGAGCTTAGGTTCTTCTCTTGATGCAGATGACATGACTGTTTACACATCCGGAGCTGCTAAAACAAATTCCAGTAAAATTGATATTATATATTCAAATGAAGCTCCTGATTCTGGTCAAACCATTGGTGCTAACGCCCTCTATTCTCCTAAACAAGCTTCTTTAATCAAATTAGTTGGTAGTGACACCTGGGCAACTAAAAATGAAACCAAAATGAAAATTATTACTGGTGTTGATTTTGACGCAATTAAAACACAAGAAGAAATAGTTGCTCTTTGGACACCCATTGCGGCAGGTGATAAAAAACAACTGGTTCGCCCAAGTGCTGGCGATATTGTTATTCTGAAAACTCAAGATGGTAGTAAGGTTGTACTCATCAAGTTTATTTCTGGCGATGGAATTGGTACTGGGAAGGCTGTTATTAAAGGCACTCTCTAATATCATCTTAGCAAAATTGAACAAAAGAGGCCGTCTGAAAAAGACGGCCTCTTTTTTTTCGCTATTTTACCATCTTTAGAGTGTACAACCCATTTTCCCAATTTACAATTACCGGAAATTATTCTATAAAGAATAGATATCACTTTTAATTGGAGGATAGGGGATGACTTTCATAAAGAAAAATCATTATTTACTTTTTGCGGTTCTTATTGCCGTTGCCATGAGTTTTACAGCGTGTTTAACCGGCGATGATGATGAAAAAGAAGCTGATAATGTAACCATAACCCTCACAGGCAATCCTGATACAGTACTTGCTGGTGCTTCAACGGCATTTTCCGGTATTATTGATGCAAATGTTCCTCTCACGGGCCTTACTTTCGGTATTTCAGCAGTTGATACTACTATTCCTGCAGCCGAAGTAGCCAAAGTTACTGCAGCAGCAAAAAATGTTCTCTTGCCAGATACAAAGACCTGGGACTTAAGGACTGACGCAGATTTACTAGTTTCTTCTTATGCAAATTCCTGTAACGGCACCTATAGACTTACCGTTAATGCCACTGCTGGAATAGCCGCAAATTCTGGAATTTTTGATTTCACCATTAAAAACGGTACCGGTTGCATCTCCACGTCCAAGCTCCTAACAGAAAAAACTGGCGGCATAATCAATAATATTGCTGGACCTGATACGGGTGCTTATGATTTAATGGCCCAGGAGCGAGTAGCCGCTAATGGTTTAGATGCAAAAAAAGACCTGGTCGATATGAGTGTCGCAGGAGCAGGATTTTCACTCTCTCTGAGATCTGCCAATGGAGGAACTTTTGTTAAAGCCCCTGGATTTGATTATGCCAATGCAAGTGATGAATCAGCAGAAGCCGCTTTTGCTGCTGGCCCCATAGTAACTCAGGTGACTAATATAACTGCCGGGGAAATCATTATCATCAAGATAAGAGGAACCGAGAACTATGCGGTAATTCAAATTCTAACCGCTACACTCACCGGTGGGTCTGGTACCAGCAATCTTGGTCAAATTACCTTTAACTGGAAAATCTAAGCCCAAATATCCAAGTCCTATACAAAAACCTCTCAGGTAGTTCCCTGAGAGGTTTTTGTGGTTATGGGAAAGATTTATCCTTTGAAAATGGGAATAAATTTTATCTTTTGCACCGCATTAACACAGGAGATAAGTATGAAAGCCTTAAAAAAATTAATTATTGCTTTTATTGTCCTCATTATTCTTTCATGGTTGGGTTTGTATTTAACGGTTAAAATAGCCTTCCCACCTGAAAAAATTAAATCTCTTGTCCACGAACATGGTTCAAAAGCGCTGGGACGCGAAGTTTTTGTTGGTGGCGCTTCAATTGGCGTGTTCCCTACAATTAAACTGGCCCTCAAAGATATCACCATTGCTAATGCAGAAGGATTTTCAGAAGACCCCCTATTTAATCTCAAAGAGGTCGTACTTGCCCTCGACTTTATGAGTCTTGTTCAATTCTCACCGGTTATAAAAGAAATTCGTATTGTAGAGGCGGATATCCTCTATGAAGTAAATAAAAAAGGAGAAACCAATCTTGATGGCCTGGGAGGAGAGGCAAAACCAGATTCTACCATTGAAGAAAAAGAAGAAACTAAAAGTAGCGGCCCGATTACCATCCCTGCCGCACTCTCTTTAAAAAGTTTTGTGATTAATAACGCACGGGTACGGTACCGGGATCTTAAAACCGGAACGGTACTCACCCTCGGAAGTATCAACCAGCAAGTATCTGTTGATGTCGATAAAAATCTTGAAAACGTAAAAACTAAAGGAGAATTAGTTGTTTCATCCATTAGTGTATCTGATAAAGCCTCTGGTGTGCGTAAAGGTAATATTAAAATTTCTCTCGCACATGATATAGGAGTAAACCTCAAAGAACAACTCATTACTATTAAAGGGGTCAAGTTTGGAGTACAAGATATCCTCATAGAACTCATGGGTAAGGTAAATCAATTCATGACACCAACCCCCGGGCTGGACCTTAAACTCGCTTCCAACGAAATCAAAATGGCTTCTCTTTTAAAAGAAGTTCCTGCGGGTTTATCTCCTGATATTCCAAAGCTACGGGCAACAGGTTTTGCTAAACTCAATGCGGCAGTTGCAGGAGTATTAGACACTGCAGGTCTACCTTCTGTTAAAGCATCGCTGTCTCTCCATGAAATGGGATTTGGACACACAGACCTCCCAGCTGGTATCAATAGCCTAAATGGCCTCATTAACATTACAGAAAACAGTGTAGAAATAAAAGACTTCGGATTTTTACTCGATAAACATCCCGTTAAAATCGCCGTGATGATAACCGACCTCCTTAAGATTCCCGTATTACAAAAACTGGAAATTGATTCCCGTCTGGATCTTGGTCCTCTGATGGCCCTTGCCGAAAAGTTCACGGGTTTACCCGAAGGATTTTCTCTCTCGGGACAGATACAATCAAACATCTCTGCAAGTGGCAAGCTTGACCCTCAAAACCCCATGGGTATCAAGGCTTCTGGCACTATAAAGATGAAGGATGTTAATCTCGCTACCGCAGAATTACCTGATAAAGTACAGTTGAATGGCTTAGTCAAACTGAATAACGATAAAATTGAAGAAACGCTTAATGTAAAGATTGGGAACTCTGATGTTGCGGTAAGCGCAAAAATTACAGACTACCTGGCTATGGCCCTTCCTGAACTGGCCGGAGATAAAACAACCAAGGTAAGAGTGGATGTTAATTCAGGCATGCTTGACCTTGACCAACTATTACCTGGCGGGAGCGCAGAAGAAGAAGTTGTTGAAGAAGAAGCCGAACCTCTGACAGCCTTTCCTGCCCTGCCAAAGATCGATGTCGTCCTCAATATTAATCTGGCTAAAACCCAACTCATGGGACTTGCCATGACTGATTATAAACAAACAACAAATATTAAGAATGGTATCGTCACTTCAGAACTCGGTGGTAAATTATATACCGGCGGTTTTTCTCAGTCATTAACCGTAAACTTGCAGGATACTACAGATGCTAAGATTGGAATGAAGCTAAACATAAATAGCGTTGAGGCCAATGATTTTATATCACGCATTAACGACCGGCTTCCCGGTACCAACAAAATCACCAAAGCCTTAGTTGGTTCAGATAACACCATCTACGGTAAATTCAGTATGAATATGGATGTTAATACGAACGGACTTCCCCAGAGCTTCACTGATAATCTCACCGGCAGAATTACTGTTGCCATTCATGACGGAAAACTGGTTGGTGTTAAAATGGTAGAAGGCCTGAATGGAGTCATTACCGAAATCCAAAAAAAGGTAAAAGTAGGAAAACCGCTTAACCTGGGAACCTTCACCTTTAATAAACTTGATGCAGTTTTGGAAGCCAAAGATGGGGAACTTATAGTAAAGCACTGCTCCATAAATAAATCTCCAGCAGGTTTGCTTGACTTAACCGGTTCTGTTGGATTTGATACAAAATTGAATCTGTCCCTTGAAAACCACATGTCCCCTACACTTAGCAAACCTATTCTATCCGGGCAACAGGCCGCCCAGGGCGCTGTTAAAAAAGCGACCGGTAAACTGGGTGCAATTGCCAGTACTGCAGCTGGCAGCATGGCTATCGTCCCTTCTGATAACAATGGTCGTGCCATTGCCTATTACGCCATGACCGGAACCGTTACTGACCCAAGTTTTAGTGTTGATTATAAACGCATGGGTTCTGAAGCATCAGGAAATGCCAAAGAAAGTGCAGAGGCAGCCCTCAAAGAGGCGGCTCGAAAAAAAATGGAAGAGGCAAAAGCGAAGCTGAATGCTGAAAAGAAAAAAGCCATGACCGCAATCAATAATAAAAAAGCTGAAGCTCAGGCTAAGCTCGATGCTGAAAAAAAGAAACTGGATGCAGAAAAGAAAAAACTGGAAGCTAAGAAAAAAGAAGCTGAAGCCAAAGCCAAAGCAGAGGCTGACAAAAAGAAAGACCAGGCAAGTAGCAAAGCCAAAAAGAAAGGGAAAAAAGCTCTGAAAAATTTAAAATTTTAACAGCTTTTTTATTTGCTAATATATGCTTCCCTATAAGTTTCTATTGTTATTTATCTTTTTAGCCTGTAGTACCACGATTAAAAGGTCCGAACCGAATTCCAATCCCAAAGACCTGGATCTGAAAATGGCCAGGCTCATTATAGCGGATGAACTTGACAGTCTGTTGGTCTTTTCGGCATCACTGGATTCTGTCGGCCTCACTCCGGAAATTGAACCCGTAGTCACCTATTGGAAAAAATTTGCTCTCTTACTACGTGGACACAGGCCCTGGCAGTTTGATTATCCCAATAAATGGGAACCTGTGAAGAGGGAAAGATGGGGGAATTTACCAAAAAAGATTCATTTAGAACTGATAACGGTGGTTATTGAAAGACTCAATGCTCAGTTAATTATCAGCCAGGAGCTTGAAAGACAAAACACGCTTTTAAATAAAGATAATTCTTCAATGGAAAAAGTGTTACAGGATCTGGAGCAGGTGCGATAGATTATATACTTTTTCTTTTATGGAAGCTTTTAATTCTGAACATTTTCTCAGGCAGCTTGCGCAAAGCATGCACATTCTGGTAGTTAAAGCCGGTACCAGGATTTTAGTAAAAGATGATGGCACTGTAAATCACCGGAGAATGAATAATCTGGTAAAAGAGCTTTGCCAGCTCAAACAGGAAGGGCGCTCAATCGTATTGGTAAGTTCAGGAGCAGTAGGACTGGGAATGGGAGTAATGGGGCTCAAAAGACGACCAACAGCTCTTGCGGTCAAACAGGCCTCCGCTGCCACTGGCCAAATTAAGCTTATGGAATATTATTCGGGCAAGTTCCGGCGCCACGGACAACAAGTGGCTCAGGTACTGCTTTCCGGCGAAGATTTCAGAGAACGGACCCGCTACAACAATATAAAAAGGACGATAGAAGAATTATTCAAACATAATATCATCCCGATTATAAATGAAAATGATACTATATGTACGGAAGAAATAAAAGTAGGCGATAACGACAAACTCTGTGCTGATGTTGCTCATTTCCTGGAAGCTGATTTACTCATTCTTTTGTCTGATGCCCGGGGTTTATACACTAAAAATCCTGCCCAATACCCGGATGCCCAAAGGATTCCCGTAGTGCATAAAATTACGCCAAAAATTGAGTCTCTTGGCGGCGGAGCGGGAAGCTTATCAAGTGTAGGCGGTATGCGGGCAAAACTTAAAGCTATCAAACAAGCTACAGAAGCCGGAACACCGGTCATGCTTACAGATGGAAAACGTCTTGGACTATCCGGATTACTGGCAGGTCCCCATTATGGGACTCTTTTTCTGCCTGCTGCACACCGATTGAAAGGACGCAAAAGATGGCTGGCATTTGTTTCAAAAGCAAGAGGAAAGTTATTCCTGGATGAAGGGGGAACCAAAGCACTGGCAGCAGGTCGCTCAAGTGTATTGGCAGCAGGTATAACCAAAATACAGGGATGCTTTGCAAACAAAGATTTAGTTGATATTGCCAATAAACAAGGAAAAGTTATTGGTCGTGGACGTGTATCTTATTCTCATGATGAAATACAAAAAGTGATAGGCAAAAAAAGCAAAGACTTTTACAAAGTTTTAAAGAGGAAAGGTCCGGAAGAAATTATACATCGTGATAACCTGGTGATATACCAACAATAACAACCATTTATTTAGGAACAAATTATGACAGCCAAAGATATCGCGGCATACAGCGCCAGCCTGGGGAAAAAGGCCAGAGCTTGTTCTTTTCATATGCGAAAAGTAAGTCACAAACAGATTGTATCCAGTCTCAAGGCCCTGAGTACAACCCTGATAGCACAACAAGACACTATCCTTAAAGCAAACAAAAAAGATCTTCAGGAAGGCAAGAAACAGGGCTTGAGTACTGCCATGCTTGATAGGCTTGCGTTAGATAAAAAACGCCTACAAGGTATTGCAAAGAGTGTAAAAGAGATAGCGGGATTACCCAATCCCCTGGCCCAGACATTAAGCAGTTACACCCGAAAAGACGCTCTTAAAATTGATAGAATTTCCGTGCCTATTGGAGCAATATTATTCATATATGAATCCAGACCAAATGTTACCATCGACGGCGCAGCCCTTTGTATTAAAAGCGGGAACAGTGTTATCTTACGGGGAGGAAAAGAAGCTGCCTATAGTAATGCGGCATTCGTTAAAATCATACGTCAAACATTTAAAAAATGCGGCCTCCCCATTGATGCCGTTCAATATGTAGTTAATCAAGACTACCAGGTTCTCGATAAGCTGCTTGTTGATATGGATAATATTGACCTTGTCGTTCCACGGGGAGGAGAAAAACTCATTAAAGCCGTAGTCGATAAAGCAAAAATCCCGGTTATCAAACATTACAAAGGCGTTTGCCATATCTATGTAGACAAAACAGCAGATATAGCTAATGCAGAAAAAATTATTCTAAATGCCAAAACCCAAAGACCCGGAGTATGTAATGCAATGGAGACCCTATTGTTGGATACCAACCTGGGCACCCCAGCCAAACGTCAAATACTAGAGACCCTTATTGATAATAAGGTTGAAGTACGTGGCTGCCCTCAAACCAAAAGACTACATCCCCTTATCAAATCAGCTAAAACAAGTGATTGGGACGAAGAATATCTTGATTTAATACTCTCTGTAAAACAAGTAAACGGGGTTAAAAGCGCTATTGATCATATCAACATTCATGGCTCAGGGCATACAGATGCAATCATAGCCAGGTCAAAAAGCACCTGTAAACAATTTACGGAAGAGGTGGACAGTTCATCGGTGATGGTGAATGCTTCAACGAGATTCTCCGATGGTGGTGAATACGGTCTGGGAGCGGAAGTAGGCATTAGCACCGATAAATTACATGCCCGCGGCCCCATGGGTATAGAAAGCCTTACCACCTACCAATGGCAGGTGACCGGTAATGGACATATCCGGACTTGATTTTTGTAATCCCAAAAAAACAAAATAATCAGCATTACAAAGTTTGTTCCCAGGAGAAACATAGAGTATATGGGATTAGACAAAGAGATACAGAACATTTATTATAATGAACTAATTAAACAAATTTTATTGTAAAAAGGGAAAAGATACATGAGTGAATTCCAGGATATTATAGATAGTGTTAAGTTTGATGATAAAGGACTCGTATCCGCTATTGCCATTGATGAAAGTAATGGTAACGTACTTATGCTTGCATACATGAATAAAGAATCATTGCAAATAACCTTTGAGAGTAAAGTAATGACTTACTGGTCCCGATCCCGTCAAAAATTGTGGATTAAAGGTGAGACCTCAGGTAATATTCAGGAAGTAAAAAAAGTCCAAATTGATTGTGATGGTGATGCACTTCTTTTTATGGTTAAGCCAAAAGGGCTTGGAGCGGCCTGCCATACCGGGCATTACAGTTGTTTTTTTCGTGAATTGAAAAACAACAAATGGGAATCACAGGGGACTCCCCTATTTGACCCGAATGAGGTCTATAAAAAATAGGACTCCACACCCGCACACAGGACAAATGTGGCTTTCCGTCTACCCCCACAAGGGGCTTAAAATCCTAATTTCTAATTTCTAAACAACCGAGAATTCTTGAATGAGGTTTTAACCAACCTTCGTAGAATTTCTAAACTCAAATATCAAAATTTGAAAGCTAATGACTTGGTTTAGTAATATAAGCCTAATGAATTATTTTTTTATTTAAGAATTTGAAAAATTTAGAATTTGTTTAGAATTTACGACCAACAGGAAGTTGGGAGTGCCGCCGAAAGCAGGATGCTGGTAAGGCGGTGTATTTAGACATTAGGATTTAATAAAACTTAATTAACAGGCAAACCCGTAAAACGTCTCGAATCATGCCCAAAGACGTGAATTTTTATACTTAACAAAACTTTATCTATGGACAAATGGGATTCTCATGCACTTTCTTATTTAAAGAAAAAACAATTTCAGCCCTTCAATAAAACGCTATTGGTGGCAGTCTCAGGTGGAATGGATTCCATATCTTTACTCCATTTCTGGCACACAACGGGTAGAAAAACCTTTGCTTGTCGGATTCTAGCGGTACATATCGATCATGGGCTAAGGCAAGATTCAAAGCAAGATAGAGTTTTTGTACAAGAACTTTGCCATAGCTGGAACATTCCATTTTATTATAAGACATTGAATCCAGCCACCAAAGCAAAGGGACTTTCATGGGAAATGTGGGGAAGAAAAAAGCGTTATAGTTTTTTCCGTTTTATAAGTAATAAGTATTATGCCAACTATATTCTAACCGCTCATCATCTTAATGATCAGTTGGAAACCCTTCTGATCCGCTTGACAAGAGGGGTTACTCTAAAAAGCCTTGGCTGTATTCCTTTTTTTAGAGAACCGGACATTATCCGGCCATTTCTCAATAAAACAAGAGAAAATTTACTCGCATACGCAAAAACGCATAATCTCTCCTGGACAGAGGACCATAGTAATACCAATACGGCAATAACAAGAAACTGGTATAGATGGAATTATATTCCAAACCTGATAATAAAAGAACCTCAGGCGCTGCAATCTGTTCATAAATTAACTTCAATAATCCAGGAGCTCTGGCCCACCATAAGACATCAACTAACCCGTAAACTGATTATAAAAAATGGTATTTCTTTGCTTCATGCGGACTCTATAGAAGACCTGCTCGATTGTGATTTTCTACTATGGGAATTTCTTGCTCTTTTCTTTGAAAAAAATGGCTTTATTCTCTCCCGGGGAATTTTTAACAGCTTTATCAAACAATGGAAACAAAGTCCCCAAGATATCAAAATTTGTATCACTCCCCGGAAGAACCTGATTTTGCAAGGAGATTTTATTCATTTCCAAAGTGTTAAATTGGAAAAACCAGTGAAAAAAGCTAAATATCCGGTAATTGAAGTCAAATTATTAAAAAACGAAAAGGAGTACATACACCATTGGGATTGGCAAAACATCGCGTATTCCATTAATATAAAAAGGTATGCCAAACCAGAGAATTATATCATAAGCAAAAAGAAAAACTGGAAGACTTTTCTTGATGCAGATTTTTTTACTAGTACATTATTAATAAGAACAAGAAAATCTGGTGACAGGTTTTCACCCCTGGGAATTGCATCCAGGCACAGAAAACTGAAAACTTATTTCATCAATAAGAAGGTTCCGAAAATAGACAGAACACAGCAAATCCTTCTTTGTAGTGATAATGAGGTTATCTGGATACCAGGTTATGAAATATCAGAATTTTATAAAATATCCGAAAAAACCAGATTTATTTTAGAACTGGAGATTAAATGTCAAAATTGACAGGTAACAAAAAACCAAAACAGGACCCCAAAAAGTCTGTACAATCAGATAAAGACAATAAAGAAGACGGTCAGAAACAAAACCGCTGGAAAAAAAGAAATTTTTCTCTGGTAATTATCATGATCATCAGCCTGGTTATACTTTTCCAGATAATTGACTCTCAACATGCAGAAGAAAAAATCAATTATTCAAAGCTGAAAACATTAATGGAAGAGGAACATCTCACCTTCCAGAAAATTACTCTCCGGCGCAACAATGAGGGCTATCTGCTTAAAGCCACTCGTCCACTTACTCCTGAAGAAAGCGCTGACCTTAAAGACAAAGAAAAAGGTCTGCTAACTAAAGTGCAAAAATCTATAGAAGTTCAAATCCCGTTTAGCGACGAAGTACACCAATTGATAGAGGAATGGGACCGTAAAGGAGTTGAAATTGAATTTGAAAAAGAAACAGCCTGGGTTGGTTGGATTGGTTCGTTTTTACCTCTGATTCTGATTATTGCATTTGTATGGTTTATGATGTCCCGCCAGTCTCAGGGCGGTCCCCGAAATATTTTTTCTTTTGGGAAAAGTAATGCTAAACTAACCAATAGTGAAAAGCCAGATATCAATTTTACCGATGTTGCGGGTTGTGATGAAGCAAAACAGGATTTAGAAGAAATAATTGGATTCCTCCAGCGACCAGAACACTATAACTCACTAGGTGGTAAAATTCCTAAAGGAGTTTTACTGTTGGGCCCCCCAGGTACAGGTAAGACACTCCTTGCAAAAGCAGTGGCTGGTGAAGCATCAGTGCCATTTTTCAGTATGTCCGGGTCTGATTTTGTGGAGATGTTTGTAGGAGTGGGCGCCTCCCGTGTTCGCGACTTGTTTGAACAAGGAAAAAAAGCTGCTCCTTGTATAGTTTTTATTGACGAAATAGACGCTGTTGGCCGTCATAGAGGTGCCGGACTGGGAGGTGGCCATGACGAACGTGAACAAACTTTAAACCAGCTTTTAGTAGAAATGGATGGCTTTGATCAAAATGCCGGGGTAATATTGGTCGCTGCTACCAACAGACCAGATGTACTGGATCCTGCTCTTCTGCGACCTGGTAGGTTTGACCGGCATATCGTGGTAGATGCTCCTGATGCAAAGGGGCGTGAGGGAGTATTAAAAGTCCATCTCAAAAAGAGAAACGTTCCCCTGAACAGTAACGTAGAAATCGACAAAATAGCAAAAGGTACACCCGGTTTAGTTGGAGCAGATCTGGAAAACCTGGTAAATGAAGCATGCCTTCTGGCAGCGCGCTTCAATAATAAAGTGGTTTCAATGATTGATTTCGAAGAGGCCAAAGATAAAATCATGATAGGAACAGAGCGGGTTTCACGAATAATAAGTGATGAAGAAAAAGCAACCACAGCCTACCATGAAGCGGGACACGCACTTATAACCACTCTTATGAAGCATGCCGATCCTCTGCATAAAATCACGATCATTCCCCGTGGGAGGGCCCTGGGAGTGACATTTTCACTACCTGAAAAAGATATGTATACCATGAGTGAAAAACAGATAAAAGATAGAATTACTATTCTTATGGCAGGCAGGCTTGCCGAACTCATGATTTTTGACCAGAAAAATACAGGCGCATCCAATGACATAGAAACGGCTACTAACCTGGCCCGGAAATATACATGCGAATGGGGAATGTCCGACGCTCTGGGACCTCTTACTTACGGCAAAAAGCAAGAAGAAGTTTTCCTTGGAAAAGAAATCAGTCAATCCCGGAATTTCTCTGAAGAAACAGCCAGAGTTATTGATAAAGAGGTGAAAGGACTCATAAAGGAACAATCGGAAATTGCACAAAAATTACTCGAAAAGCATAGAGATAAATTGGAGAACCTGGCAAAAGCTCTCATTGAACACGAAACTCTGGAAGGTACTGAAATTACTCAGGCATTAAATGGAGATAAAATAACTGCAACACATAAAAGCAGATCCTATTTAAATTTTGCCGATGCAAAGGCTAAAAAGGCACGCCAAAATGAAAAATCTGATGCCAAACTCGGAGAAACCGATACAAAGGTTGCGAAAGTTGCAGACGCAGAAGAGAGTAAAAAAGATGATGGTGAGGAAGATGCCCCATCCCGGGGAATAAACGTGGATACCACTGCCTGAGCATATTTTGAACAAAAAGAATCCACCGGACAATTGTCTCAGACAGAAGAAGTCTTCCTATCCCTGGGGTTTTCCGCTTTCTACAACATCTTTACCTGGATGGAAAATCGGCGATACACTCATGGGTACCTGTCGTCCTCTCCTTATGGGCATTGTAAACGTAACACCGGATTCATTTTTCGATGGCGGTAAATACCATGTTCCTGATTTGGCCACTGAGCACTGCGAAACACTTATAGAAAATGGCGCAGATATAATTGATATTGGTGGCGAATCATCACGTCCAGGCTCTCAACCTGTAGATGCTAAAGAAGAACGTAACCGGGTTATTCCTGTTATCCGCAAACTTTGTAAAACACTACAAACACCTGTTTCCGTAGATACCACAAAAGCTGAAGTCGCTCAAGCAGCCTTAGACGCAGGGGCCACTATTATTAATGATATCAGCGGATTTACGTTTGACGAAAACCTTGCCGCGATAGCAGCCAAATACGATGCCAGTGTGGTAATTAATCATATTCAAGGGACTCCTGCTGACATGCAACAATCTCCTGAATACCCAAATGTAACCAACACCATAAAAAGTTTTTTCCAGAAACAGATAGCGTTATTACTGAATGAAGGTGTTTCCCGGGATAAAATCGCGGTTGACCCGGGAATTGGGTTTGGAAAGACTTTGCATCATAATTTCACCCTGATTAACCAAATTGACACTTTTGGAGAGCTTGGTAACCCAATTTTATTAGGGGCTTCACGGAAATCCTTTATTGGTAAAACCAAAGGCCTTAGTGCTTCAGAACGATTATATCCAAGTCTGGCTGTGGCTCTGGTTGCAGCATTAAAAGGGGTCTCTATTTTACGTGTCCATGATGTAAAAGAAACATGGGAACAAATACAGATGATTGACGAATTGTTCCAAAATAAATCATAAGCAAGACATCATCTTGCATTCCCTGAAAAGAATATTATATAATTAGTAATACTAAAGGACAGGGATAATGGCAGACAATGAATTAGGAATTTTCTGGAAAGGACCGTGGCCCATTTCCAATAAAAAAGTCCCCTATGAAATTACAGATCAAGAGGGACTTTTTATGGTATTGACTGGTAAAAAAGAAGTTATACTGCGCCGTTGGAAAGTTTTTGAACAAATAATTTATATCGGCCATGCCTCCAATATCCGTAAAGGTCTGAGAGACAATCCCGAATGGAATGGGTGGGAACAGCATAACCAAAAGAGTTTGTTAGTAAAAGTTGCGACATTCACCAAACCCGTTGATTTTATTGAACTCAACTATTGTTTAAATAGCAACATCAAGCCTCTTTGTTACAAACCTCCTGCTCATACTGAGGTGCAGCCCAAAAAGAGCGTTTTGAATATCAGGAACAAAGGACAAAAATGGCCCCTGGGAGAAACCTATAAATGTAATCTCCCCATTCCCATTCCAACCGAAGGTGGTGAAGAAGAGGAAAAACCAAAATCCAGTGGATTTTTAGACAGTACCGTAACAGAGAACTTCAGTATCGGATGCAAAGGAAAATCAGAAAAAAATTAATCTTGATGTTATTAGCCCTGGTGCTGATATTCATCATTAAAGTTTTCCTAAACCGCGTTTAAAACGTATTTTTCAATTAGAAATGAGGGTGCCTATCTTTTTTGTTCCAGCCAGTGCGCATGGAATATTCCTTATTTTTTTGCTGCTCCTGCCTGCGCAAGCGGCCCATTCCATGGCTTCCGTTCCTGTTAATTATGCCGACCAAAGTAAATCAGAATTGATGCATATCTGGCATGAACGGGTCATAGAAAATGGAGGAGTACATCCCTGGACCAACAAACATGACGGCATGCGGGTATTCCAGGAATGGATAAGCCTTCTTTTACTACATGAGCATGAGAACCTGAACAAAAAAATTGAGCTTGGAAAGGCCTTTGAGCGCTACATAGTAACCAATAACCTGCAAGCACTAAGCAAAGTGGGGACAAGCCTTCCTCTGCCCGGTTATAAACCAGCGGACTTTGACATGACGCTGCTTGGATGTATCTCCTTACTTGGCTTATTTGAAAAAGATACCCTGCTACTTACCAACAAAACCTATGTCCATCTTATAAAGATAATTTCCCGATGCTGGGGTCAGGAATCAAAACATTATTTTGAAGTGCTCTTATTTAATTTTCAGGAGACCGAAAACCATATTTTCATGATTGAAAGCGCCCGTTATCTTACTAACCAGTTTATATGGCAAAATGTTAGAGATCTCTCAGAGATTTTCACACTTAAAGATTCCCTCATCCAAAGAAATGTGGTATTAAAAAATGATGACGGTGTGCTATACCAATTACTTCTTAAAAAAATGCAGCAAATTGTAAAATCCGGTTTTTTTGAATTTAATGCAAAAGTATACCAACGATTTACCTTACACGCACTTAACAATTTGTACAGTTTTTCAAAAGACAGTCTGATAAAGGTCGCAGCGGCCTGTGTGTTGGATTATAGTTCGATAAAATTTGCCTTCCAAAGCGCTTATTCAATCAGGTTGGGCCCATATCGGAGGTCTGCTGAAAAATTTTGGCAGGATACTCTATTTAAAAGTGATCCGGCAATAAGTTTTTATGCTGCTCAATCTGCAAGCTTCCCGGGTTATGGAAACTTATGTAATGATGAGACATCCAGGTCTGCTACCTCGTTGCCATCTGAACTCATCTGCCTCTGGCGCCAAAGTCTTGCACATTCTTCTATTGCACTTTTTTCTTCAGTACTTTCCTACCGGGTTCCTGTCTCCATTCTCTACTTTATGCAAACAAAAAAACATACTTATTCGGCAGTCATGGAAACAAAGCGGACCTATAAAGGTATGAGAGAGTCCTCTCCGGAAATATATTTTTCCACGCCTAAATATCTGGTGTCTGCCGGTGGCAAATACAAATTTTATCGCGGACCGAATTTTCCAGTAAAGTACACCAACTTCTTTATGTCTGAAGTTCCCTGGGTGTATGATATTCTTTCCCGAAGCAGCAGTATCCTTCTTTATCCTTTTTACGATAGAAACCGTTCCGTGCCCACACAGGTTCTGAAATTTAAAGGCAACCAGTGGAAAGAGAATAATTTAGCCGTTTATAAAAATTTCATTTTCGGATATGCTAAAAACCTTTCTGATTCCACCAAAGGACATAATATCTGGCACAACTGGCCACAAAACGTTCCGGAGTTTTTGAACGGTTTACCATTTAGCTCTTTTTCTACCCCCTTGTTTGATTACCGTTTGTTTAGCATAGAAGGCATCGGAATAAGTATTGTCATGTCTCGTCTAAAGCACAAAAAAACTTTCTTCAAGCACAGATATCAAAGTTATCTACGCGGAGGGATTGAAGTTATTAACCAACATGAAACCGTAAAAACAGATGCTATTATTAACCAAAAGAAACTTGCCGACTCTGCATCTCTAAATCAGTTAGTTTATACTCTCTGGAGCGGTGACAAAATATTTCTCAACCGAAAATACAACAGACATAGAAATGGTTTCTCGCTTATTGAACAACCCGTGAACAAAGCTCTTGATAATGAATCCGTTCAGGGAGTCCCGTTTTCTGTTCAAAAATTTCCATTACTTAAAGTTCGGTTAATGGATAACAAAAACCATACACCCGGGGCTATTATTGTCCAGGCAGATGGAAAGGGCAATTTGCAGATGAGTAACCCATTTACTGGAGATTCGCTCACCATTTTATTTGAAGCATGGTGGTTTCCCCGTAGAATCAACGCAAATTAGCGGTCATTTTGGCCGCATCCTGATTACATTGTTATATTTTTTATAAATCCAAATATGGAAAAACTAAAGGTGGTACAATGGGTTATATGAAAGTTTGGTTAAAGTATAAATCGGTAACAACACATTTTAACAACCTCGGGTTCTTTGTGTTAATTGCGGTTTTTTCGCTGATTGGTAAACCCACAGAACGCTGGGAAATTTTTGACACCAATAAATTTCCTGACATAGAAATCAATGTCATTGCTATTGATTCTCTTGGTGACACCTGGTTTGGAACCCGGAGCGGCCTGGTTAAATATTCCACTTCGGAAAATTGGGAAACCTTTACCACATCAAATACCGGCGGTGGACTCATAGGTGATCATATTACCTGCATTACAGTAGATAGTTATGGCGACATCTGGATTGGAACTACCAGCGGTTTATCGGTCTACTCAAATGGCAGCTGGAACTCCTATTCACAAGCCACTACTAATGGCGATTTGCCCGATAATCATATCATGTCCATCTCCCTGGACAAAAACAACCATAAATGGATAGGCACTAATAGTGGTTTTGCCAAGCTTGAAGAAAGCATATGGACCACCTATTCCGGCAATAAAATTGCTGGCCTGCTTCCCGATCACCGAATATTTGCGATTGCAGCGGCAGATGGCGATGGAGCCTGGCTCGGAACCGTTGCAGGCCTTATCCGGTTTAACGGTTCTACCTACGAACGCTATACCAAAGAAAATACTTCAGGCCGACTTCCAAACAATTATATCAACCACATGACCTATGATCATCAAGGGGGGTTATGGGTATGCACACAGGATGGTGTCGTTCGCATCATGGCCCAGGAATGGAAAACCTATTCGTCAAAAACACACACCGACCTACCCGGTACTGAAGCTTATTATGTATCTGTCGGCAAATCCGGATCTATTTACCTCGGATTTAAAGGCGGGGGAGCGAGATTAAAAGACGCACTCTGGCGTTCTTTTACTGTTTCCAATACCAACGCGGGGCTGCTCAGCAAAAGGGTTCACTCGATTCTTGAAGGAAAAAATGGTGAAATCTGGTTTGGCACCCGAAAGGGCCTGTGCAAATTGATTACCCTTGATATCAAAAAACCTGAATAGAACTAGTGGTGTGTCCTAAATTGTATATGATTTATTCCTCATGTTGTCATTGCCCTGCTTGCAGGCTGTGTCATAAGTAAGAAAATGCTCCCCATGTACGTCATTGCCCGGCGTG
>JADFYW010000007.1 GCA_015232855.1 Fibrobacteria bacterium | reverse complement strand
TGTTTGCAGATGATACGGAGGCTGAATTGAATGAAATTGCCGTTAAGCGCCAGACAGCACTTAAATCCATTAAACTAAACGGTAAATATCATAATTACCGACGCTTTAAAATGATGGAACATGGTTTCTGGAGTATGATGAAAGAAATGGTGTCTTCTAAGACGGTACGGGCTCCAAAAACAGCGCTTGATTATGCACAAATAAATCCGGATTCTCTTTTTAGTGGGAAGGATGACCAACTACGGGCAACTCTGCTGGGGCATTCTTCTTTTATTCTTGAACTGGATGGCGCGAAGATAATGCTGGATCCGGTTTTATTCCCTGATGTCTCACCGGTGTCATGGGTATTTTCAGTGAAACGTTTTCAGAAACAATCTCCTTTGCTTCCAAAAGATGTTCCGCAAATCGATGTGGTAATTATTTCTCATGATCACTATGACCATCTTGATAAAAAAACTGTTAAGGCTATACATCATAAGGTAGGGCGATTTGTGGTGCCAATTGGGATTGACGAATATCTTAAAAAGTGGGGTGTACCGGCAGCAAAGATTACAACTTTAGACTGGAGTGAGAACGTACAGATAGGCCAGACCATTATCACGGCCCTACCTGCTCAGCATTTTTCCGGCAGGGGACTTGTAGGACGTGAAAAAACCTTGTGGGCATCCTGGTCAATACAAGGCCCACACCATAATGTGTATTTTAGCGGTGATACCGGTTATCAGGAATGTTTTAAAACGATAGGGGAGCGGTTTGGTCCTTTTGATATGGTTTTTCTGGATACCGGGCAATACAGTAAAAACTGGCCCTGGGTGCATATGTTCCCCGAGCAATCGGTTCAGGCCTTTTTGGGTTTAAAGGGGAAATGGTATATTCCCATGCACTGGGGTTCTTTTAACCTTTCGCCCCATAACTGGTTTGACCCTATTGAAGGGGCTATACAGGTTGCCAAAGATAAACAGGTGGAAATCGTGGTTACGTATCCAGGTAAAACTATAGTATTTGGTGAAGATAGGCCCCAAACAGAATGGTGGATGCAGTATAAAAAGTGATGCTTTTTAATATAGTGACAAGGCCTTAGTGTCCTGACAATTTTGTAGACCGTTTGGACTACGAAAACTCTTCCAATATCGCGATTTACCCGGTTTTTAAATGATTATACGCTATATTCTATAGTACTCTTGAAGAAGGGTTTTGATCGGTTCCGGTTAAGCGTTGTGTATTAAGAAAGGAAGTATATCGTGAATTATGTACAAAAATTATGTCTGTTGCTGGTGGTAATAATTATGCCTTTGATGGCAGAAGATGTTTTAAAGATCACTCTTACTGATGATGTCTCGGAAGTGAAGCTTTCTGCGATAAGTAAGATTGTGTTTCAGGGGGACAGTATGATTGCAGGTAGTGCTTTTGCACTTGATGATATTAAAAAAATAGAAATAGTAAATGATAACCCGACAAAGGTGAAAACCTCTCTCCCCGGTGAAAATATTGGTATACATCAGGCAGGAGGATTTTTACAGCTATCTGTTCCGCAAACATCGGTATTGACTGTTCGGTTGTATAACCAAAAGGGAATGTTGCTCACTCATTTATTTTCTGGAACAGCCCAGGCAGGGGTATTGAATCTTTCGTTTGCAAAAGAAAATTTATCGGCAGGCGTATATATGCTTCTGGTCAAAAACAAACAGGTTGTGTTTTTGAAAAAAATAGTTGTCAAATAGGTTATTGTTTGAACATCGCCAATTAGAGAGGATACGTATGAAGGTAGGAATAACTGCTCAACTCATAATGGTAGTATTTATGCTGCCCGGTTTTGTATTTTCACAAAAATATGTATTAAATCAAAGTATAGATTTCAGTACTCAATTACCGGGTATTTACAGCCGTCCTGATGTTATTATTATTGACGGACAATTATTCCTTGCAACGGCAGCGACCATGAACATGACACGAATATTTGAGCTGTACAGGATGGAAGCAAACGATAGTCTTACTTTTATGGGCACACTGGGTTCTGCGGCAAATCAATTGGCAACGGATATCAGGATAGCGACTGATGGGAGTAAGTTGTATTACGGAATAGAAACCGTAGAGCCACAAATGGAACTGTCCTGTGGTAAAAATTATCTGAGTGCGTATTCCTATTCTATTCTTAATGATAAAGACAGTAGTATGATAAGTGACTCTTTATATAAAATTACTTCAGGCTGTCCCAGTGGGGTTGCGTTTGTAATTGCCGTAACAGAAGGAAGTGTAACCCTTCAGGAAAAGGCAAAAAAAGTTGATGATCCATCACCAATATTTTTTAACGGTAATTTTTATCTCATGGCAAGAGGATGGAGCGGGCCAGTACAGTATCTTTACAAGATGGACGGGCATTTACAATTGCTTGAGACCATAGAATTAGATTTACAAAATCAGATTGGCAGCGCCAGTATTTCCCAAAACGCTCTGGTAAACATAAACGGGACTATTTTTCTCATTTCCGGGGTAGGAATGGGGGGGCCGAGAGAGGGAACGTCCTCCATTAAGGCTATCACTTTGGCAGATGATTTGAAAACCGCAGCGGGAACGCCCATTGATCTGGTTGCAGAGACGGGGACCTATTATTCCCGCGTTACCGCAGCAAGATTTTATAACGGTAAGTTGTTTTTTAATTATCTGGAAAAATCAAAAGACGGTGGCAATGACAAAGGCTATATCGGTATTTGCAGGGTTTCGGAAGGTCCGGTATTTTCTGACTGTGAACATATTTTATTCCAGGAAGAAAATGCAAAAATGGATAATCACTCAAGTTTTGATGTTTTGAACGACACACTTTATGTGGTTTATCAGAGTCCTCAGGGAACCCTGCTGGCAAAGAAATATTCTCCTGATAATACATCCGGTATAAAAGAAACCAGCGAAAATATGGTTTCTTCAGCGCTGAATGCCCAATACGAAAACAATCTCTATACGCTTATTATAAAGGATATATCCGGGAAAGTGATGAATCGTTTTCCGGTTAATGCTCGAGGATTACCCCAATGGAATGGCCTCAGCCTTTCCGGACAAATGTTGCAGAATGGAATTTACTTTTTATATGTAATGAATAACCGAAACAATCAAATATTATCAAGTTGGAAAACGTCTTTGGTACGATAGGTGGTGCGTATGTGGAAAAAAACAGGTGTAATTATATGGATGGGTATCTTAGCTGCCTTTGCAGGAAAAGAAATGGTTATCCATAATAAAACCGCTAATATTGTTCATGCGGTTTCTACTGTAGACAGTATTACCTTTAAACATACAGAAGGGCCTTCAGGGCAGTTAAACCTTCATCGTGATGCCCTCGTTGATAGTGTTGCTCATGCGAAGATAGACAGTATAACTTTCCAGGAAACTGATTGTAGCAACATTGAGGATGTTACTTCAAAAGTATATTTTACATTTGTCATCCATAATGAAGAGGACGACGCCAATGGTGTCCCCGGAAGCATACCGACCATTCCTGATTACAATGGAAACAAAGCGGTCTTTGACCATTTCGCTGGTGCAATGATGGATTATGCAAAAATGCTCCAGAAGTACGGGGCTACTCTGAGCTTTCAGCCGGATTGGACGTTTATTGAAGGGGCGATGAATTTCAGACCGTCGTTTTTTCCTGACCTGGAAGCCCTGGGGAATGTGGAAGTGATTCCCCATGCCCACGAAACAATTGTCCCCCTTGATTCTATTTATAAAATGGAGATTGAAGCAGGAGCGCATCCTCGGAAACAAATTGGTGGTATGACGGTGGGAAAATATATGCAGTCGGAAGATTGGTTCAACAAAAACCCGGGATGGAGTCACTGGACCGGGCCGTTTCAGTCACCCGGGCATGTGGGTGATGCTTCTCCACCTCCATTTGCTTTTCGGATTCCATTGCCGGCTGATGTAAGTGAAACGATTGATTTGTATAAGCATGTAGCATCGTCTCCTGTTGTGGTAACGGGCTCTATACCCTCTGCGGTGAATTCCTGGAGCAGTGCAAAACCAACGGGGGCTTATATTTCTTCTTCCTATTGGTTCGAAGCCACACGGTTTTTTATGGCGGAGAGTGATGACCAGAGCGTACCGGCACAATGGAGAAAAGTCCCGGGTAATGTGCGCATGATGACATCAGCTGAGAAAATAGCGAAAATTGAAACGGCCCTTAAAGATACCTATTTGCCTCTCCAATCAGAGGGAAAGCTGGAGTTTATGAATCCCGGTGAAGTGGTGGATATGTATAAAAGATATGAACATTGTTTGGATTTGGTCGATGGTCAGGATTTAAGCGGGTATGCAAAATAACTAAGTAATCAGTACTCAGTGATCAGTATTCAGTTATTAGTATGCGCTTCGCGAATGGGTAAAAATAAAGCGGAACCATTATTTTAACTGATTACTGAAAACTGACAACTGATAACTTCTGAGAGAGAATTTGAATGAGAAATTTACTATACATCTTTTTAATCTTGATCCACCTGCCGGTGTTTGCGGATAAGGAAATGAATGTCCATGTTAAGGGCCAAATTGCAGATCATATCGTTCAGGCTATTGATAGTATTACTTTTAACAAGGACGAATCAGTTTCTGATTTAACGATGCAAGTCCACGTCGGGGAATTTACACGCGGATATAAGAGTGGAGATGTTGACAGTATTGTATTTTTATCCCGGGAAGATGCTCCGCCGATTTATTTATATGTAAATGTGAATGTCAGTGATTATGTACGTCCGGACAAACTGAATCAGGTTTTGGGCAGTCTTATGGAACATTTTTTCGCCCGGGGGATAAAACTGTCGTTCTCATTCACCGATATGGTACTTAAAGAACTTGTGGAAGCATATCCTGAATTAATTGATTCTATGAACACCTCGCCATTAGTGAGTATCAATTACCACTTAAGAGAACCCCATCCCTGTGAATTTGGACAACGGATACTGGATAAAAACGGGAAATGCACACCTTTCAGTCAGCTTGATTCCGATTATGTTATGGATGAAATTGAAAAGTTTGAACGGTATCCAATAACAAACCTGGAAACCTTCAGGTTTTTTGATACGACATCCTGCCCTGTGTATGACTCGTCCCAAACAGGTGGGTTCAGTTATGTGAGTGATGTTTTTAAACGAAAACCGATTTTTGTCGGTTCAAATAGCGAAGGATTGGCGAGGCAGGCTCATCTGGAAGCTATCAGGCGTCTGGGTGGAATCGGTTATGTCAGCTATCATGTGGGAGAAGCTGATAAAGAAAATCCTTTTTCAACTACTAATGCACTCTTGGACAGGCCCTCAGATGCAGGAGTGGTGTTTGAAGTAGGGAAAGACAATGTAAAGTTTTTAAAAAGCCAAATTAGTGCAAAGATTGATTACAGCCGGCCGCTTTATGTCGTTGTGCTTGTGCATGGCTATAATTTTTATCTGGAAACAGGTGAGAGGTGGCAATTACCAAATGCACGACTGTTGTCAGTGGAAAAGCAGCGAGAATTTATGTCTGGGTTTCTTGGTCTTGTAGATGTGTTGGCGGGTGATAAGGATATGCAGATAATTAATACAGATGATATTGTAGAACATGCAAAAAGAGATGGTAAAAAATAGTGGATAGTATTATTGGAAAAAATCGAATCAGCACCGTCACTTCGAGTAGTCCCTCGAAGAGGGACGTATCGAGAAGTCACCATAGAAGCCCTATTGTTTAATTTATGGGCTATTTATTTGACATCTCGATATGAGAGCATTACATGCTATCTACTCGATGTGACGGAAATGCTGTCATGGAATAACCGGGAAGGATAAAATGAAACTTTTAATAATACCAATATTTATATGCCTTTTTACCCTTGCGTGCTTTGCACAAAAAGAAATGAGTATTTATAGTGGCAAGCAGGTTATGCTGCATGAAATTTCAGCAATCGACAGTATAACTTTTCCGGTAGGAACAAATAATCCTGATAGCGGGAAAATGAAAATCCACTCAGGTGATTTGAGTAAAGATTATAACAATGCAGACATTGACAGTATTACTTTTCATAAAAAGCTCACACCTGTTTATGTAACCTTTTATTCCCACAACGAGGAAGACGGGTATTGGAAAGGTTTATTAACGAATGAAGAAGCCTATCGGGAATATCGGGCGGATTTGATTAAGCGCATAAAGATATTCCATGAATATGGAATACCCCTCAATTGGGAATCTGACCACCCTGTACTTCGTGCAGTAGCAGCTTTTGACAAGGGGGATTTACTGCAGGAAACAGGGGGGAAGAATGTTGTTAAGTGGATGGCAGAAGATATGGGTATCATTATCGACCCTCATGGGCATCTTAGTACATATAATCATGCGGATTTGGCATATTTAATTGAGCAACTCGGCGCCACTCCTTCTAAAGTGATTGGTGGCTTTGCCGTTTTTCAATGTGGGGAGAGTAAAGGTGAACTGTCTTTAATGGATTGGGAAAGGGGGGTGAATCTTGATAAAGACGGGAATATCAGGGGCAGAATATATACTGATTATATTTGGAGGCCCCTAATAACCGGACAACCTGCTATGATAGGGCATACCCGGGATGATTTCTCATCCGGTGTTTGGCGACCGGGGTCATCTCAGGATTTTATGCAGCATCAGGCAGAGGGCCGGTATATCTATGTTGGTCAGGGATACCCTCATGACAAACTTAATGTAGGGAATAAAAGCAGCGGGGGAGCAGATGTCCTGTATAATAATGCCGGATATATTTATGAGCTTACCCAAAAAATTGCTACAGGTGTTTTGCCCGCTGGTAAAATGTATACAGCATCAATGCATCATCGGGATTGTCCAAGTGTTGAACCAGATGTACCATCCACCCTTGAAGGATTGAGAGCGACACTGGAAGCTTTAAAGCCCTTAGTCGCTTCCGGCCAGGTGATCTATATGGATTACGAAAGCGTGGCTGAGCTCTGGTTAGAAAAATATAATGGACAGCCTAATCAGGTGTTTATTGATGAATTCAGCGTTTACCCTCAGATTGAAGAGGCGGTGAATGCTGAGTGTACAGGCGGCACTGCGGAAAACTGCCTGGTTGATGGCTGTCCGCAAGGTCGCGTATGCCTGCCGGTCAATAAAACCTGTGTACCCGATTGCCGGACGAACAGTTGTCCCAGCCAGGTTCCTGTTTGTGATGAACAGACGGGGTTATGTATGGCGCAATAATTTGCTACATGGAATATTTGTTTACCTTGTTTATGGGGATGAAATAATCTGGTGGGAAAAAAATCCAGCCATTAAGATGCTTTTAAATCAAATTTTTCAGCAGAATTCTTTACGGAGTGCTTCTCTGGAAGCCCGATCTACCAAGGTAAATATCTTTTCAATTTCATCTTTAAAGCGGGTTTGTTTATGGCCCCGGACTTTGATCAGTTCCAAATCATAACGGTCGGTGAAGGCATAAAATTCTTGATAGAGTTTATAGTTATTAAAACGTTTATTTTTTTTAGAGAAATAATCGTTTTGTTCTAAACGCAAGCGGCGCTTGGGCAGTCCGATAATATTTTGAGAATCGGTATATACCTGAATCGTATCATCCGGTATTGTTATTTCTTTAAGTGCACTAAGTAAGGTTTGTAATTCCAGCTTGGTAGATGAGGTTTGTTCAAATCGTATTACTTTCACCTGTTCCCGCAAAGAAGGCAGCTCCTGAGTGATTTCTGAAATGGCAAGGTAAGCCCCATACCCGATTTTTGACTGGGTGTGCATACTTCCGTCTGTAAATAACATTAACATTGTAATACTGCTTAATTTATACTTGCTCAGAAGGTAAATATTTTAGCAGGGCTTTCAGATAGTTTTTTATGTAGGGGTTTAAAAATAGCCAGTTTTACATCCTCCATTTTCCGGGTGCGAGTCAGTTCATTATTACCAGGATAGATTGCAGATCCAGAATTAGCTGGTAATGTTATGATTCACGTTGTTGTTTTATTGACCTGCTGGTCTACGAAAAAATGGTGAACCGATGGAATAAACTGGTTAAGGGAAGTATTATCATTATATTACCAATTAGGGCCAGTACGTTTCATAGTATTGATAAATTGGATGCAAAAAACAATTCAACAAATAGTGGAAACTTACCAGGAGCGGGTGCGAAACACCTGTTTTCGTTATGTGCACAGTCGGGAAGATGCCGATGAAGTAGCCCAGGATGTTTTTGTTCAGGTACACGCTTCTTTAAACCGTTTCCGAAAAGACGCTGAATTATCTACCTGGATTTATAGAATTGCGGTAAATAAATCTCTGGATTTTTTACGTTATAAAAAAAGGAAAAAACGTTTTGCCCAGGTTATTTCACTCTTTGGGCTGGCAGGAGAAATCCGGAATATCCCGGAACCGGGAGGAGGGAATCCTCATAAAGATATTGAGGCAGAAGAGAGGTCCCGGCAATTAAAAATGGCTCTGGACAAACTACCGGACACTCAGAAAACCGCTGTTATCCTGAAACGGTTCCAGGCCTGTAAAAATAAAGAAATTTCAGAAATTATGGAGATTTCAGTGTCTGCGGTTGAAGCATTACAGCATCGGGCAATGAAAAATATGAAAAAGTACTTAACCGCTTATTTTGAAAAGGTGTTATAAAATGCACATGTTTTTTAAGATTTTAACGTCTAATATTACAGAACAGGGAATAGAATGAAAAAAGTTCAAATAGAACAAAATGTAAAAAAGGTTTTAGAGCAGTTTGAACGGGAGAGACCATTGCAGCCAGACCCCTGGTTTTATGGCCGCTTAAAAGCTCGTATTGAAAATCAAAACAAAGCTTCTTACACTATTAGAGGGGTACTAAAACCGGCCTTTTTCGCACTATTGTTACTGGTCAATATTGTAACGGTAACCAGACTTTCCGTAAGTAGTGATACCAGGTCAGCAGTAGTGCAGGAACAAAGTGGACTCATAAGCCTTCTTGCCAGTGATTTGGCGATGAACAAGCCACAGCGGAATTTTTTGTCACTTCAATAGGAACCAAAATGGACGTTTTTAAACAAAATCGTTATTTAGTAGTTGTTACTATCATTCTGGTTCTGCTTAATGTGACTATTATTACTTTGTCATTAACCGCAAAACCGGAAAGTAAACCGCAGTTTCAGCAAGACCCCCCGGGGCCGCGCCAAGTTAGAATGATTCTAAAGAAGGAGCTGGGGTTTACAGCGTCTCAGACAGAGAAATACATGGAATTGAGACGGGAATTGAGAGGTAAGGTCCAGAGCATTAATAAAGAGAAACGGGCGATAAAAAAGCAAATGTTTGACATGGCTCTTAAAACTGATGCACCGCAGGAACTTTCTGATTCACTACTTAATCTGGTACAGACAAAGCAGGCTGAAATCGAGAAACTCACCTACAGGCATATGCGGAGTCTGAATCAGCTGTGTACACCGGAACAACAGGGGGATTTGAAGCACCTGTTGCGTGGTTTATTAAGACCAGGTCCTCCGGGTCGTAGACAAGGACCCCCGCCTCACCGATAAAAAAATCCGGGTCAATAGATGCCCCGGCTCCTTTTTCGGTAATATGCGATGAAGTTAACGATTAAACCAGGTCGTATACCACCTTTTGGGTTGAATTGTTCTTTAAGTTCCAGTTTTCCATTAGGGGATTCGTTTCCAAAGTCAAAGAAATCGAGGATTTCTTCAAGAATTGAAAAAATATAAAAGAATCTGCGCATGTTTTTTTATTAGCTGTCGTCCAAAGAGGTATAATCAAAGCAGAAACATTTAAAAAAGGAAGTTGACCATGTTACCTGGCAGAATTTTAAGAAGACTCGTTATAATACTAACCGGTCTTTTGGTAATAAGCAATAATGCCGCAACCCTCTCTTATCCCATTGTGGATACAGACCAGAAAGAGTGTTATAATAATCAGTCTAAAATAGCCGCTCCGGACTCCGGGCAGGCTTTTTATGGGCAGGACGGCCAGATTGAAGGTAATCAGCCTTCTTATACAGATAATAATGACGGAACGATAACTGATAATGTTACCGGGCTCATGTGGCAGAAGGCATATAAAGTAATAACCAATAACGAGGCTGTTGCCATGGTTGATACCGTGTCAACCGGTGGTCATAACGACTGGCGTTTGCCTTCCATCAAAGAACTTTACTCCCTGATACTTTTTAGTGGCACAGACATTAGTAGTGGAGATATGACTAATATTCCCGAAGGTGCAATTCCTTTTATTGATACGTCTTTTTTTGACTTTGCATACGGTTCCAACGGAGAGCGGGTTATTGACGTACAATTACTTTCCACAACTAACTATACATCCACAACCATGGGTGGAAATCCAACGGTCTTTGGGGTGAACATAGCGGACGGCCGTATAAAAGGCTATCCTCTGGCTGACCCGAGAACGCAGACCGGTAAGTCATTTACCGTACGCCTGGTTCGAGGGACAACGGGTTATGGTATTAATAAATTCGGGGATAATGGGGACAGCACGGTTATTGACAGTGCGACAGGCCTTATGTGGACTAAGAATGATTTCGGGCAAGAGGGTGAAACCGGACCTCGCTCTGGAATGAACTGGGAAGGGGCACTTGCCTTTGCCCAGCAAAAGAACGGGGAAAATTATCTTGGACATGCCGACTGGCGCTTGCCCAACGCCAAAGAGCTGCAGAGTATTCTTGACTATACCCGTGGGCCGGATGAGACCGAATCCGCCGCTATAGACCCTATTTTTAACGCAACGCAAATAACCAATGAGGGCGGGCAAAAAGACTATCCCTGGTATTGGAGTAGTTCAACACATATGAAAAGCAGCGGAATGGCAGATAATGCTGATTATTTCTGCTTCGGGCGCGGCATGGGGTATTTTATGAATAACTGGACAGATGTACATGGGGCCGGTGCTCAGCGTAGCGACCAGAAGGAGGAAAATTTCAGCAAATATGCTAAGATAGGCGATGGATATTATTTTGATAAGTCACCCCAGGGGGACGCTGTACGCTTACTAAATTATGTACGCCTGGTACGGGACATGGATGAAGAAGTTACACCGGTTAACGACAATGGAATAATCGAGGGAACACTTGATAAACCCATGAAGATTTATCATTCCCAATATTCCAATGGACACGTTGATATCTCATTTGGATTGAGTAACCAACAACAGGTCCAGCTAAATATTTATAATGCACAGGGAAAACTCCTTACCAGGAGTCCAAGGCAGTTAATGATGGCTGGTACACATAGCACTTCACTCCCGCTGCAAAATAGTTTAAACAACATCTGCTTTGTAGTATTACAAGGCGAAAAGTCACAAACACTCAAAAAAGTTTTTCTTTCCCGGTTGTGAGTCGATGGATTTGTTAATCATGTTTAATCGCTCTACATCAGTCATGTCGGCTTTTACCACTCACCCCCCGTCACTTCGAGTAACCCTGCGAAGCAGGGTGTATCGAGAAGTCACCATTATGGCTAAAATTTTAAAACTACGCTGCTATCTTGAGTTCTTGATACAACCCTTTCGAGGCCACTCGAACTGACGTGCGTGTACAATATTTTACTCAATTCTAAAACAAAAGAAGAACAACGATGAATAAATTATTACTTACCTCAATACTTTTTTTCCACTGTTACACTTATACCGCAGACCAGACCGTCGGTCTCTTTACCCAAACCGATAAAAGTTATAACGGTTATACCTTATTTTCTCCGTTAGTAAGTAAAACCACCTACCTCATAAATAACTGCGGGAAGCAGGTACACAGCTGGACAAGCAAATATAATCCCGGTAATTCGGTCTATCTGCTTGAAGATGGTACCCTGCTCCGGACCGGAAATACCATGAATCAGGCTTTTGATAATACCGGCGGAAGCGGCGGTATTATTGAGTGGCTGGACTGGGAAGGGAAGGTTCTCTGGTCCTACCCAATTAGTGATAATACCTTTCTTCAACATCATGATGTGGCCTATCTTCCAAACGGTAATATTCTCGCTATTGTCTGGGAAAAAATATCAGGTGCCGATGCTATTGCCGCCGGACGAAATCCCACTACGGTGGGAGATGAGCTCTGGTCTGAGAGGATTGTGGAACTGGCAACTGTAGGAACAGATAGTGCTTCTGTTGTCTGGGAATGGCGGGTATGGGACCATCTGGTGCAGGAGTATGACAACGCCAAAGAAAATTATGGAACTGTTTCCGAACATCCTGAGCTGATTAACCTGAATATGGTTCAGGGAAAGCAGGTTATTGCTGACTGGCTGCATATCAATTCTGTTACCTACAATCCGGAATTGAACCAGATAATGATGAGTGTACACAATTTCAGCGAGATCTGGATAATTGATCATAGTACGACAAAGACAGAAGCAGCAAGCCACACCGGTGGAACATATGGAAAAGGTGGAGATTTGTTGTATCGTTGGGGGAATCCTAAATGTTATAACAGTGGCAGTGTATCCGATCAGAAATTTTTCGCTCAGCATGACGCAACCTGGATTACCACGGGTGCAGACTCCGGGAACATTATGGTCTACAATAACGGCATGAACAGACCAGAGGGAAACTACTCTTCGGTTGATGTTATCTCCCCGCCAATAAAGGCAGACGGTTCTTATAACCTGAGTGTTGGGCAGGCCTTTGGGCCCGCATCACAGACCTGGGTTTATACCTCTCCTAATAAAACAGATTTTTATTCTGCATCCATCTCCGGGGCTTCCCGGCTTGCTAATGGAAACACCCTTGTTTGTGAAGGGCAGGAAGGCCGCTTTTTTGAGATAGATGGTGATGGCACCATTGTCTGGGAATACGTTAACCCGGTTAGTCGCACGGGAGCGGTTTCTCAGGGTACTGTAATGGGAGGAACCCCTCCCAATGGTAACCCTAACCCGGTTTTTCGCTGTTACCGATATGCTCCGGACTTTCCGGGCTTTGCAGGTAAGAATTTAACGGCTGGTGATCCTATTGAACTGAATCCGCTGGATTATGCATGTGACGTTACCGCGATTGGTCCCGGAACATGCCCCGGTGTAAACTTTGAGGTATATCCTAATCCTTCAAATGGAAATTTTACACTTCTCCTTCCTGATACGGATTCTTGGGAACTATCAGTATATGATGTAAGCGGGAAACTGATGAAACAATCTGCTGGCAGCAGGGTTTCGAAAACAAAGCTATTCATGGAACGGGAAGGAATATACTTTCTGTCTGTGAACGCTGGGAAAATCTCTTATCACAAGAAACTCCAGGTTGTCCATTAATAATGTTGATTTTCCTTCAATAGGCTTCATATTTCCAAATCCCTTGGTTTGGTGAGTTCTTTGCATTCGCTTACGGGTATGCGCATATCCATCTGGGTTCCAAAATCCTGGTGGTCCAAATATTCTGCGGCACCGCCGGCGACTCTCCCCAGGGCAAAGGCAAGGAATGGAATATCCCGTATACGTTCAACGGTCATGCGTTTGGCTTTTAAGTGCCGCCAGCATACACCCAGCCACACACAAGCAATAGCAGCGTCCACATTTACAGCCATTACTTTTGGCATTGAGCCGTTCTCTTTTAGTGCTACCACCAAATGGTGATAGAATTCGAGAAAAATATTCACTTTACCTTTTTCTTTGATGTAATTGCTAATAATCTGTTCCCGTGGGTCATAGTTAACCGGGTCATTGCGGAAAACCGGATGCCCAAGGCAGGGGATTTTTGCATACTCTATGGCCGCTTCTTTTGCTGCCATCTTTTTCTTTTTGAAATCTTCGGCTACCTTATGGGCAATGCTTTTAACATTTAAGTTTGTATCGTAAGGGTCTTTGAAATCACGTTGTCCGAATATTTTTAAAAGGTAATTCACGGCTTTGGCTCCATTGCCGCCGTGTACGGTGCCAATGGTGGCCAGAGTTCCAACCATGGCCATATTGGGCGAATTGCCTGCTGATGTTGAAAGTTTTGTTCCCTGGGCAGAGATGGTACCCGGGCCGTTCGTAAGGGCGGCAATAAGGGCCATTTCAACCAATTTTTCTTCAAAGGGGTTTTCGGGAAGTTCTCCGGTCCAGGAGAGGATTATTGATGAAGAAAATGAGCAAGATTGCATAATGTCGCTTACAGGGTAGCCGTATATGCGCGGGGTAACACCATCGTTAGAACTTGCGTGAGAGGTATTACGCATTTTCTGTCTTCCGAAGGAGGCGCCCAACTGGGTGTATTGTTTTATCTGATCAGAGTAGGGTTTGGGAATGGTGCCCGGTCCCAGAGCCAATTCGGGCGGTAGAATTTTGCCTAATTCATCGAGTTTCACAAACCAGGGATTGAGTTGTAAGGGGGAGGTGACAGAGAGGTCACGTTTGATGTCAAGGACCGTTGCAACCATTTCTACTGCTCGGGGGAAATCATGCAATGTTTTGACCAGGATACCACGCTTTAATTGTGTTTTGAGCTTATCGGTGGGTTTATAATTTTTTTCGGTATCAAAAGGCTCTCCGCCAAAATACTCTGAAAAAGCTGCAACCTTTGCAGAAGCCGTTGTCTGACCGCCTTCTACCACCGCTCCTGCATGACCAAGAGAAATATCATACCGCTCGGCAATAGAGCCTGCAACATACACAATAAGAGGTTTAGTCGCTTTGCACTTTTTCAACATAGCAAGAGCTTCGTGTTCGTAGACACCTCCGGGTTCTATGTACAAAACAATGAGTTTTGTGGTAGGGTCTTTTAAAGCAAGTGCTAAAAGGTCTTTGAGCGGGGTTAGGATCAGGGTATCTTTACCTGAAGAAATACCAAAGGCCGTTCCCATTCCGGAAGACTTGATGTAACTGGCTATGGTATTCACCATATTACCAGAATTCGAAATAACGGTGACACTGCCGGGTACAAAAGTATCTTGTGGTGTGCTACCGCCCACAGCTCCCACCCGAACCTTGTCGTGTCCGTTAATTATGCCAAGAGTATTACATCCGATTACATCGATCCCGGCTTCCTGACACAGAAATCTGATTTTGGCAGTTACTTCGATGGCTACATGTTCGGTTATAATGAATATGGTTTCAATACATTTCGCTCCATGATTAACCACGGCTTTAACATCGCCGTAGACCGCAGAAGGGGGTGAATAAATAATAACTTTGTTAGGAGCCTTCTTTTTGGTCTTCATGCTTTTCATAAGTTCTTCGAAGGTGGCAAATACGGGTATTTTCCCACGGGATGTTTCTAATTTCTGGCCACCTTTCCCAAGGGCCCAGCCCGCTACGATATTTCCACAGTATTTTTGACTATCTTCGGAAACCTTGGACGCTTCACGTCCGGTGATGTTGGATACTGCTATGCGATCCCCTTTTTTAAGCAGGTCGGAGAGTGATTTTGCTTTCATGCGTTTTCCTCCTGATATGCGGTTACAGCATTCGACAATTTTGCGGCGTATTCGGCTACCATAGTGACGGGTGTATCGGGCCCGAATATTATATAGGGCAGTTGAAGATATTCCAGGGCCTGTTTAAGCGCTAAAAGTCCTTTCACCAGGCGGGGTCCACCACGACCAACTACAACCGGGATATTTATTGTTCCCAGTTCTCTCACTTGGTGAATCAGGGCATCTGCAATTGCCTGGAAAGTAATATCAATAAACGTGTTGTTCGCCTTTCCTCCGAGGATAAGCAGAAGTTTAGCATCAGCAAGTCTGTGTTTAAAACAAATTTTTGCTGTTCCGAGCATCCGTTCATAAGGTGGGTTGCCTCCAAAATCAGAAAGAAACATAGGACTGCCGCCTGCTGTTTCCAGAGTTTCTGTGATGATAGTGGATGCTCCGCCGCCAAAAAGTATGGGGAGAATTTTATCCCCGCCCAGGTCTGATACATGAGCTTGCCCTTGATGACTTGATTCGTTCCAGGCGCTCATTTCTTCTTCAAAAGAAGATGAACTGTCGGGGTAATCCGGAAGCTCCAAACCTGGTACCTTTGCTTTGAAATTAGCGCTGTCGACGGTAGCCTTAAAGTCACAGGCGAAAGCCTGCCCCGAAGGAGTAATACGCCAGGGGTTTATTTCAATAGTCTGCATACCGGTTGAAATAAACATATCCCAGAGAGATACTACCGCCCGGGAAAAAGAGCTGATTAATTTCTGAGGACACTTTAGTTTTTCGAGCATTTCACTGATCTGGTAGGCGTCCAGACCTTTGAATATATCCACCGACCGGGTCATTTTTTTTTCTTCCGGTACTTCTTCAATGTCCATGCCTCCTTCTAATGATAACGTAAAAGAAGGTTGTAACATAGATGAATTGTAAGTAATAGCTGTATAGGCTTCTAATTGGGAGGGTATTACTTCTACAAGGTAGGCTGTTCGGGGGTTTCGCCCCCTTATTTCCATGCCTGATATACGCTTGACTGCCGCAAGGGCTTCTTGAGGGCTTTTTACATGCTCAATAGCCCCGGCCTTGCCTCTTTTTCCGGTAAGAATATCCGGCTTAACAATAGCCTCTCCCCCCCATTCATCCAGCGCTTCTTTTATTTTTTTGCGAGATGCAGTACCATCAATTTGCCGGGGTACCGGTATGTTATACCGTTTAGCGAATTGGGTCAGGAATGTGTATTCAGTGATAAATTCAGGCATGAGTCGCTCCTTCCCTGTTGGAAGTGGGATAAATAATCGTTAATAAGCAAGTCCAGAAAAACTACCCGATGGACAGAAGTTTCACTACTCTCATTATCCCATTTTCCAGCCAATTATTCAATCATTCTCATAGTGACATACGGGCAAACGCCGGAATTGTACCTGTTTTTTGAAAATACGCCAATAATCCAGATAAGAATTTGGCCTTTCTGTGAAAAATCTCCTACAACGGTAAAAAGAATTTCACAAATGAAAGCCAGATTTAAGGGGTGTTTTGAAGCTAAAAATTATTCTTCTTCAGCCAGGTTCTGCTGGATTTCCGTGACTTCTCCGGAAGAAGAAATCTGGGGCAGCAGAGAAGTTGAGCTGATAAGATTTTCAAACTCAGAGAGTTTGGGCAGGTCTTCGGGTACGCGGTTTATATTGAAATACTGCATAAACTCTTTGGTGGTGCCGTAGACAAAAGGGTGCCCAATTTTATCAGACTTACCGGTAATGGCAATGAGTTTACGATCAAGTAAACCTTTGAGGGGACCATCTACATTAACGCCGCGTATGTCTTCGACTTCAGCTTTGGTAATGGGTTGTTTATAGGCAACTAAAGATAGAATTTCCAGGGCTGCCTGAGATAAACGACGGGCGCCAGCTTCTTTAAAAAGCAGTTTGAGCCAGGGGTGATATTGGGAGCGGGTACGATACTGAAAGCTGTTGTTGATTTCCGCAATTTCAAAGGGATCGTTATTATCACTTAACTGGCGGTTAATTTTTTTTACAAAACTTTTTATTTGTGTGGCAGTATATTGCCGGTCAAAAACCCTTTTGATGGTACTTATCGTCACAAATTCGGGTGAAGCAAAAAGCATGGCTTTTATGAGTGCTTCGGGCTCGGGTTCAAATTCGTGTACATCATGCATGACCGGACCCTGAGAAGGTAATGCTTCTTCTTGGGTCTGAGGGCCTTCAATAAGCCCTATCATGTTATTGATTTCTTGCTGGCCGGAGAACTCGTCCGGAATGTCAGAATGTTGGTTGTCTTCCATGTTCATGCTGTGTTCCGTTTCCTTCGTTTACATCAGTAATATAATATTATTCACTGCAATATGTCTATGCAAATGTTAATTTTCGACACTTTCTGAAGTGTCTGCGTCCGACGGTTCAATAATAGTTTCGCCGGTATATATCATCTGTAATTCTTTAAGTACTTTGTCTAAATTACTTTCGTCTTTTTTAAGTATGATGGAGTTTTGTATATGTTGTACCAGTCCGGGTTTAAATTCGGCAAGTGGGTCTATGTCCATTTTATTCTCAGGAGGCTGGGGCAGGTGTTCGGGATAATTCTGCTTGCGATAGACCCATATCGGGCTGAGGTTCCGGTGTTGGCGAACATGTACTTCATCAAGTTTGCATAACTCAAGGAGTGACATAAACATCACTACGATGACAATTCGACGGCTATCATCCTGATATACATCCTCAAAAAGACACCGGGGATTGGAAATCAAAAAGTCCTGAATTTTTTTAATCTGATTTTCGATGGTAACATCATCAATTTCAATGTCATGGGTCCTGGGTTGGTATGAGGTTTTGATTGAATTCGAAAACGCAGAAAGAAGCTCATAAATACCAGCTTCAGATTGTTCCTGGTCTGAGACAGGCTTTTCTTTGGGGAGGCGCTCCTTTTTTCCTCTTGGGAACACACCGTAATTTTTGACTTCCAGGTGTTTGAAAAATTTGGAGGCTTCTTTAAATTTCTGGTATTCCATCATCTGTTGAATAAGGGCTTCCTTGTCCAGATCAAATTCCATCTCTTCTATTTCATCTTTTTCTTCATCAGGTAGGAGTTCTCTGGCTTTGAGGCACATTAAGCGGGAGGCCATTACCAGAAATTCACCGGCCTGAGACAAGTTATGCACTCCGATATTTTTCATATAATCGAGATATTGGTCGGTAATTACCGCAATGGGGATTTCTCTGGGGTCGAGCTCGCTCTTTTGGACCAGATACACAAGCAAGTCCAGAGGTCCTTCAAAAACCTTTAATTTCACCTCATATCTGGCTTCTTCATGCATAGGGAATCAAATATAAAAGTTTAAACTCAAAAAACGAAAGAAAAATTAATTTTCTACCACATATTGGGTGTTTTTCCATTCCTCATACAAAATATTGTTGAAAAATGAGATAATCTGCCCTTGGCAGCTGGAAATCTATTCGACCGTGACGCTTTTTGCCAGATTTCTGGGTTGATCTACGTCGCATCCTCTGAGAACAGCTATATGGTAGGCTAAGAGCTGGAGTGGAATTACGGACAATAAAGGGCTGAGATATTCAATGGTTTTGGGGATAGTGATGATATGATCTGCCACTTTTTCAAGGTCTTTGCGTAAATCTGAGGTGATAGCTACAATTCGGCCTCCCCTTGCCCTTATTTCTTCCATATTAGATAGGGTCTTTTCAAACAGCACGTCAGAAGGGACAACCACTACAGTGGGCATATTCTCGTCAATTAAGGCAATTGGGCCGTGTTTCATTTCTGCGGCCGGGTATCCTTCAGCATGAAGATAGGATATTTCTTTTAATTTAAGGGCTCCTTCCAGCGCTACCGGATAACTATAACCCCGTCCAAGATACAGAAAATTGGTTGCGTCTTTGTATTCACCGGCAATTTCTTTGATTATATCACTACACTTAAGGATTTCTTCTGCTTTTTCGGGTATCAGAGAGAGTTCGTTGCATATTTTAATTCCATAACTAACTGACACCCTTCTCATTCGCCCTAAAAGCAGTGCAATGAGATTGAGGACGGTTACTTGCGAGGTAAATGCCTTTGTAGAGGCTACCCCAATTTCCGGGCCGGCATGTAAATAAACTCCTCCGTCTGTTTCACGGGCAATGCTGCTGCCAACTACATTGCATATGCCAAGAACGGTGGCTCCTTTATGTTTTGCCTCTCTGAGAGCTGCAAGGGTATCTGCGGTTTCTCCAGATTGGGAAATACAAAATACCAGCGTTTTGTTGTCAATAATGGGGTTTCGGTACCGGAACTCAGAAGCGTATTCTACTTCAACGGGTATGCCTGCCAGGCTTTCTATTACATATTCCCCCACCTTCCCGGCGTAAAAAGAGGTGCCACAACCGATAATTATAATTCTGTTTATACTGCGCAGTTCCTGATGAACCAGGTTTAAGCCATGCAGACGGGCAATACCGGAATCCTCCTCTATTCGCCCTCTCAGAGAGTTTTTTATACTCTGGGGCTGTTCCATGATTTCTTTGAGCATGAAATGCTCGTAACCGTCTTTCTTAATTTCATCTGATGAAAATTCAACTTGTTGGACTTTTCTGTTTACCCGTACACTGGAGAGCGAGGAAATAGAGTATCCATCGGTTTTTATGGTAACAACATCATTATCATCAAGGTATATGGCTTCTTGTGTATATTCCACCAGGGGTGCGGCGTCTGAGGCTAAAAAGTACTGTTCATCTGCGATGCCAACTACCAGAGGACTTCCTTTTTTTGCTCCGATAAGAGTATCTTTTTCTTCCGAACATATTACGCCAATACCAAAGGCGCCTTCCAACTGGTTTAAGGCTTCAAGGACCGCTTTGGTAAAGTTTCCACTATAAAATTTTTGTATAAGATGAACGATTACTTCAGAATCGGTTTCAGATTGAAATTCGAACCCTTCTGCTATTAATTGTTCTTTTAAGGTTTGATAATTCTCAATAATGCCGTTATGAACCAGGGCGAAGCGCCCATCCATGCTGACATGGGGATGTGCATTAGATATGGAAGGTGCTCCATGGGTAGCCCAACGGGTATGTCCAATGCCCAAAGTTCCTGAGAGAGGTGTATGTGACAATTTTTCGTCAAGGACAGAAAGTTTTCCGCAGACCTTAATGGTTTCAATGGAGTTATCTTGTTGCACACATATACCGGCGCTATCATAACCACGGTATTCCAGTTTTCTTAAACCTTCTACTAATATGG
This sequence comes from Fibrobacteria bacterium, assembly GCA_015232855.1. Taxonomy (GTDB): domain Bacteria; phylum Fibrobacterota; class Fibrobacteria; order UBA11236; family JADFYW01; genus JADFYW01. Next base: position 55,905 of record JADFYW010000007.1, on the reverse strand, counting down.
ATTGAACCTGCTGTAAACCGCAATATCCTACTATTCCACACATATGATGTCCCTGTCTTTAAGTATTATAACCTTGCTTAGGTAAAACGTACCCTGCATCCAGGCACTTAATATATAATACTAAAACCGCTGAAGCCAAAGTGAAACGAGTATTTTATAGGCTCAAAAAACAGAAATGATAAAAAGAAAATCGATATTATTAAATTTCTTCAGCAATCTGGGCACAAAGGTCTTTTGCTTCTACTGCACTGGGGGCTTCTGCGATTATGCGAATAACCGGTTCAGTGTTTGATGCGCGAATATGTACCCACCGATCTCCCCAATCGAAACGAATTCCATCCTGTTCATTTACAGGGATATCTTGAAATTTAGCCATCAAGCGTCCAAAAACTTTATTAATTGGCTTATCTTCAATTGACACTTTTTGCTTTTCAATGGTATAAGCAGGGATTTCTTTTACGAGTTCTGAAAGTGATTTATCTTCTTCAGCCATAAGTTGTAGAATCATGGCAACGGCTAGAATGCCATCTCTTCCGTAATGAAGTTTCGGTAAAATAACGCCTCCATTACCTTCACCTCCTATAATGCTTTTATTTTCCATCATGGCTTCACTTACATTTATCTCGCCCACTTTGGCCCGATAACAACGGACACCATACTTCTTTGCTATATCTTCATTCATGCGACTGGTGGATAAGTTAACGGTTATAGGCCCTTTTTCTTTATTCAATATTAATTGCGTTGCAAGTACCAGGGTATATTCTTCTCCAATGGCTTCCCCTTTGTCACTTACTATTGCAAGACGATCTGCATCCGGGTCTGTTGCAAAACCAATATCACAGTTATGGTCTTTTACTGTTTTACTTAATTGTCCCAAACTTTCGGGGACGGGTTCTGCATTGTGCGCAAAAATACCGGTGGGTTCAGTATTTATTTCAACAATTTCACAGCCTAATTTTTTGAGTAACATGGGAACAATAAGGCTACCTGCTCCATTTACCGCATCATAGGCTACTTTGTATTTTTTTCCCCGGATAAGATTAGTGTTTATGCAGTCGAGGTCCAGTATTTTTTCAACATGGAAGGAATCTCCGCTTTTGGCTTTTACTTCTTTTATGCTACTGGCCTTTTTATAATCTACCCATTTAAATTTCTCTTCATCAACCAAGGCGAATAGTTCCTGGATTTTTGCTTCTTTTAAAAACACACCCTGGTTGTTTAAAAATTTAAGGGCGTTCCATTCCACTGGATTATGGGAAGCAGTGATAATGATGCCCCCATCGGCCTTTAATTCAGTAACCATCATTTCAACAGTGGGGGTGGAAGAAATACCAAGAATGATGGGTTCAACACCGCTGGCAATACAACCCTGAATAATAAGGGATTCAACCATGGGCCCGGAGACTCGTGTATCACGGCCAATGACGACTTTTGATGCTTTGGTGACCTGTAAAAAAGCGTTTAAATAGTTCAATAAAATCGGGGGAGTGAGTGATTCACCCACAATTCCACGAATCCCGGATATAGATCTCATAAGTCTTGACATTTTTATATCTCCTTTTTAGGAAAAATAATAACCTGAAACCCGCTCCCACAGGCGTAAGTCAATATTCCTTGATTTTTGAAAACGAAAAAGGATGGTTGTTTTTCATCCAAATATCAATATTGTCATCTTAAGAAAAAACAAATTTGTTTAAAAAGAATCCATTATACTATTTTATTGTCGATACTATTGTCAGATTCACTATTTACTGCGGTTAATTCATATGAGAAAAATTCTGGTTTTTATATTCCTCTCTCTTGTACTGCCTGTTCAGGCAATGGAAGATATGCGTCCTCCTGCCATGTCTTTTTCATTAATTCCTGCTCAGTTTAGCGAACAGGATACACTTTCGTTACAAGTACATATAAGTCTCCAGGAAGGTTGGCATATTAATTCTGTCAAACCTGAAAATAAATACGCAATTCCCACTAAGCTGGTATTAACAGGCGCTGGACTGGGCTTTGATCTTTTGCAATTCCCTAAGCCTTTGAAAAAAGAAGTAAAGGTAATGGGTGGAGTAATGTCTTTGTATGAAGGAGCGTTTTTGGTTAAAACCCGGGTATGGCGTACTTCTCCATCTGCGGATGTTACTCAATTAATCGCCACACTTCATTATCAGGCATGTAGTGATGTACTTTGTCTGAGGCCTGATAGTGTAATGGTTACCTATCAGGGTAATGAAACCTCTCCCACAAAAGCTGATACATCAATTTTTATAGATGCAGGAGGAGTTGCGACTTCTAATTCTGAAGACGTTCTCAACCGTTTTGATGGTCCTTTGATACTGGTTATTTTATTTTTAATTGGTGGTGGTCTGTTGCTTAATCTCACCCCATGTGTATATCCCCTTATTGCAATAACTATTAGTTTATTCGGTGGACAGGGCGAGCGTTCAACCGGGCAACGATTGGTAATGAGTTTCCTGTATGTATTTGGCATGATATTGTCTTTTTCTGCCCTTGGTCTGGTGGCTGCATTTTCGGGGCGGCTATTTGGTTCCGCATTGCAATCATCGGCGTCCCAATTTGTTATAGCGGGTATTTTTGTTATTCTTGCCCTTTCTTCCTTTGGGTTATTTGAACTCCGTCTTCCTAATGGGCTCATGGGCAAAGCCATGAACGCGAGTAACTCTCAAGGTTATATTGGGGGCCTCTTGGCCGGTCTTCTGGCAGGCGTTTTAGCCTCTCCCTGCATAGGGCCATTTATTCTGGCTCTAATTGTTTTTGTGGCTGAAAAAGGAAGTCTTTTTACCGGTATTTGGATGTTTGCCTTGCTAGGTCTTGGCATGGGTATCCCTTATCTCATACTAGGTATGGCAGCGGGCTCTGTTCAGAAATTGCCCAAGTCGGGAAATTGGATGATTGGGGTAAAAAAACTGCTGGGCATTGTGCTTCTCGCTCTGGCCAATTATTATCTCCGTGGTTTCACCGGAGAGAAGGCCTTTTATATAATTCTTGGTCTCCTCATTTTAAGCGCTGGTGTATATGTTAATCCTCTACGAAAGTTTAATGCTATCTCAGTTCCCATGCGTATGCTCATTCGCTTGCTGGCCATTGCTTTGTTAGCCAGCGGGGCTTTTTATATATCAAGAGCCTTTGTCACTAAAGCCGAACTCCATTGGCAGTCATACACTGATGCCTTGCTTACACAGGCAAAAGAAAGCCAACAGCCAGTACTCATTGATTTTGAAAGTAAAATCTGGTGTGCTTCTTGTAGAGAAATGGAAGAGAAAACCTATTCCCGTCCTGAGGTGCAAAAAGCGCTTCAGAGTTATATGCTGTTAAAGGTTGATGTTGATAAGCACCCCGAAAGTGAAGCGTTGGCGGCCAGGTTTGGTGTGCATGGAATTCCAGATGTGGTTGTATTGAATGATGCTGGTGTTGAAGTCGGTAGAATCGTGGGTTATGTGCCCTGGGATGCTTTTCTGGAACGACTGAAAAAGATGCTTAAACCGGTTATATAAATTGCTCGGTATTTGAGGCGATTATAGGATTGCCTTTACCTTTTTATTTTTGTGCATTACCTATTCATGATTCAGTCTATCAGGCAGCGGACAGATTTTCCCTGATCTTTATAACTAATGCCGCGGCTTATTCCATTCTCGTCCTCTGAAAAGACCCTACTATGAGCAAAGCCTGCGAAGGATGTATCTGCTGTGGAAGTCCATAGATATGCGCAATGGTCGAGGTTGAAAAATGAACCATTGGCATATGTCTGGCGAAGACCTGCTGGTAGCACAGAGAAACCATGGGTATCTGTCCCCCCAAAAGAACTGTGCCGCATTTTTTTACCAGCGCTTGTCCCCCGCCAAATTATGTCATCGGCATCTGTTCGTGTCATGCCAAAAAACATTTCAAGAATTTTAAATTCTTCATCGCTTGGTAAATGCATGCCATCTGGACAGACACCCTGGACACCACTGGGATTAGTTGATGATGAATCTGCGCCATCCATTGCAGCGTACCAATTATAGAGGACGCCATAGGTTTGATAATTTGTGGTTGCTTTGGCCTTAGCCAGTTCTTCTTGGGTATCGTTTGAAGGCCAGAAATCATATACGTAATAGAACTTACCTTTTTCGTGAAATTCTGACCCCTCTTTCATCGAATCTACCTTCGGCAGGTATGCCAAATTTTCTTTCATCCATATCTGGCTTCCCAGTGTTACACATGTATATGATGAACCATCCCGCACATCAGTAAATAAAAGGTTATCCGGAGTACAAACAGGTGGAGGAGACGGGGTGACAAAATGTCCCCGTAATTCACTGCATTCTCCACGCATATCACAAGCCTGAACAAACCAGTAGACTGAATCATTTGGTGTGAGATCTGCGGCGGTGTAATTGGCAATACTACCGGTATACACGTGATGCTCCAGAAAGGAAGTGTCACCCAGGGACAATGTATATAAAAGTGTATCTAAGCCACCATCAGGGTCCGTTGCCTGAATTGATATTGATAAACTTCCTTTTTGGGATATTCTGTCATAAGAGACCCAACTGTTTTGGTCAAAAGAGGCTGTGATGCCTTGGGTGGTCGGTTTTCGGTTAAACAATATCGCGAATGTATCCCTACTAAATATTCCATCATCATCTTTTGCAGCCCAGATAACCGTAAGAGTACCACCTTCTTTTTTTGAGAAAGTATACCAGGGGTGGGTGGTGCTGTCATCCCAGCCAACCTCGCCTGTATCCCAATAATATTGTTTAACTGCTCCATTGATATTTACATCAGAGGCAGATACCGTTATCCGAACGCTATCTTCTGCAGAAACAGTGGTATCTTTAACCGGTACAACAAACGGAGCCCCCCTTTCAACATTCACCACAAAACTATCAGACTCGGAAAAAAGAAGGTCATCGTCACGCACCTTTACATAAATAACGTATTTTCCGGGAATTGAAAACGCCGTAACAAATGCTTCGGTTTGGGTGGAATCATTATATTGTTGCCCGTTTAGGGCCCAGTAATATGCTTCAATGATTCCGTTGCTGTCATAGGCTGCCGCAGTCAGGTGAATAGAATCATTAATTGGTATCGATACATCTTCCATTCCTTTTGTCAGAGGAAAACCCATACGCACAGTTACCGGGATGATACCGGGCGTAGAAAATATGCTGTCATCATCGCGAGCCATTACCAGGACCGTATAAAGGCCCTCCAAACCAAATGAAGTTTTGAATACTCCAGCAAAAGTGGAGTCAGCATAGTGTCGGCCGTCAAGTGCCCAATAGTATTGTTCTACAACACCGTTCATATCGTCAGCCACCGCCACAAGTGTTAAACTGTCATTGATAAATCCACTTACAGCCTTAATAGCGGTTATAATCGGCGCATTGCTGGCTACTGATATTATTATCGTATCTTCTTCCGAAAATAATCCATCATTATCTCTGGCTTTTACCAAAATAGTCTGAATACCAGAATCTCTGCAAACGAAAGTAATTTCACCTTTGCTTGTAGAATCGAAATAATGGAGGCCTCCAAGTGCCCAGTAATATTTAAGAATCGTGCCGTTACTATCAATACCAGATGCAGTAAGAGTTAAGGTGTCGTATATCGATGCCCAGGCGTCATCCATGGCTGTAAGCTTTGGGGGAGACCAGTTCCCCCCTTCTTCATCATAGGGGCTGATCCATACAGGATCCATCCGTTCGGTACAGGCTAGAAAGATGCTCATAACAAAAAGTAGCCAAAAAATAAGGCCTGGTAGCTCTTTGTCCGTCTGTCTTGTACAACTTTTTATAACTTTCTGCATATCCATTACTCAGTGTCTTTAACACAACGTATACTTAGACCATGTTCCCTGCTGGTATGGCCGCGGCCTATTTTATCACCTGATGACGGATAAGTACTTATATCAACAAAGGATCGGTATATGGCATATTTAGATTCATAGGGGCTTGTTGTCCAGATTTGAGCGTGATTCCTCTGCCCATAAAATGCGATTTGTTCACCATTACAATAACCGCCAGGCAGCACATTAAATCCAAAGTCATCAGAGCCATACCAGGTTTTTGATTTTAATTTTTTACCTTCATCCGTCCCTCGACTTTCATCATTGTGGACTTCAGAAGCTGAGATGCCAATAGCCATTTCCAATATTTTCCATTCATCATCACTCGGAGCGTGCCAACCAATAGGACAAATATCCTTCCCGTTGCCATGATCGGTATTTACCGTAGACCAACTATATAATCTACCATAGGTTGAGCACATTCCGGAATCATGTTGATAACACCATGCTTCACCTCCCTGAGGCACATAATTTAAATTTTCGGCCATCCAGGTCTGATTACCAATGTGGACCATTTTATACATTCTGCTATTTCTGTTATCTGTAAAAAAATCGGTATCTTTAGGAAGAGGCCGCGTGTGAAATTGCCCCTGTGCAGAATCCGTCTCACCAAATAAATCTTCTATTACCAAACGCCAATAGTATTTAGTTATAGGAGCTAAGTCCTTAAGAGTAATGATGTAGGATCCCTGGAGATAAGGGAGTTGATCTGATTCCAATTTTTGATACTCATTTTCTTCAATACCCCATTCAAATTGATAGGTTATTGTTTCTTCTCCTGTATCACTGTCCTGGAAGCGAAATAAAAATTCTATGTCCCCGGTACTTGAAGCGCTAGAAAAAACAGACCATTCAGCAGTATCACCCTCGGCCGGTACGATATGGTCCGAAAGATAAGGAGGAGCATTATACCAAATATTAAAAGTATCTTTTACCAGTAAACCGTCATTATCTCTCGCTCCCCATATAACTACGGACCGATTTTTTGAGGATCGACGTCGAAATGTATATTCCGGTACAGTTGTAGTGTCATCCCATCCATCTCCCCCTATATCCCAATAATATTGTAAAATAGACCCGCCGGGAGTCCTGTCTTCAACAAATACGAAAATTGTTAATGAGTCAATGTATGAAATAACGGTATCCGCGACTTTTGTTAAGACCGGATACCCGGCAGTTGCTATTATAATAACAGTGTCCTCCGCTGAAATCATACCATCTTCATCCTGTACCTTTACCAAAACAAAACTGACCCCGGATTTCGTAACAGGTACAAATATATTCCCGTTCAGGGTTGTATCCCGATAATGTTCGCCATCCAAGGCCCAAATATATCTGATTATTTCACCATTTGTATCATAGCCCACTGCAGACACAAGCAAACTGTCCCCCTGAGCGGCATTAGTGTCGTTCATCGCTGTTACCCAAGGGGCATATGCAAGTACATCTACATGTATAATACCCGATCCCGAAATAAAACCATCATCATCCCGCACTCTCACAAGCACCAGATGCTCCCCCAGCTCGGAAAAATTTACCGCAATGCTCCCAGAATCTGTAGAATCAGTATAGTGTACACCATCCAATGCCCAGTAAAACTTCTCAATAACACCATTAGAATCAAAACCATTGGCGGTAAGCCTAACTAAATCATTAATAGGGACATTAGTATCTCCTGACACAACTACAGAAGGAACGCCATTACTGACCGTTATCATTATCCGATCCGAGATTGAAAAAACATCATCATTGTTTCTGGCTTTCACCAGAACGGTATGCATGCCAGAGGCACTGAATGTACTCGTAATAGAGCCTCTTGTAGTAGAATCGTAAAAATGCACACCGTCCAGAGCCCAATAATATTTTTCGACTACAGCCAGTGTGTCAAAACCCTCTACCGTTATCAATACACTGTCGTAAATAAATACGGATGTATCCTTCATCGCTTCAACCCAGGGTACACTTTTTACCGCAGTAATCGTAACACGCTCAATAGTGGAATATAAGGCGTCATCATCGCATGCTTTTACAAGTATGGTGTATATACCTTCTTTATTAAAAGCAGTAGTAAGGGTACCCCTGGTAGTAGAATCATTAAAATTAATACCATCCAGTGCCCAATAATACTTTTTGATAACGCCATTGGAATCGCTTGCAATTGCGGTAATGGTAAGTGAATCGTTTACGGAGATTGCTATATCATCCATTGCGGAAATATCAGGCTGGCCCTTTTGCACTATAACCAAAACGGTATCAGGCTGTGAACGAATCCCGTCATTATCAACGGCCCTTACGTATACCGGATAAACACCATTTCTGGAAAAAACTGTTTTTATAAATGGGGTGGTGGTTGTATCATTATACATACCACCTTCCAGTGCCCAGATAAACAATTCTACTGTTCCGTTACTATCCTGAGCTGTAGCAGATAATGTTATCGTATCCTGCACAAAAATAGCAGTATCCCCCATGGCGGTTACAGAAACCGGAAACCAGTTTTTACCTTCAGTATCATGGGGGTTGTTCCATATCTGATCTACTCTCTCAGTACATGAAATCAAGAATATCAACACAATTGCGAGAAACTTCATATCATTAAAAGGTAAAAGATATTCCAAACACAGCGCAAAAACCAAGTGAAAGCAAAAAAAACTGGTTCCTGTTTTTTTCGTACTTATCTGCTTTATCAAATTCAACCAAACTGGTGCTTTTATAAAGCCTTAACTCTGTAGAAGAGACGCCACTCTCTGCCGCATTATAGTTTGCAATGGCATCATTTGCCTTTTGTATATGATCTTGTACTTTGTTATGATAATAGAGTGCAACTCCGGATAAAAGCACTGTTGCTGTACCCGTGATAATTTTCAGGCTCAGTTTCGCTGCTTTTATGGTTTTTTTCTTCTTTATTTCATCTTGTTTCTTTTGCTTTTCAAGCAATACCTTTTTTTCTTCTTGTAGTCTTTCTTGTTCTTTTGTAAGAAACTCATCAACAGTCAAATTTGATTTGACGAGTTCCTGAACCTTTAGTTTGGACAAACCGAAAGTCTTAATTTTTTTGTAATCCATAATACTTAAACCAGTTTCTTTATATGCTCCCCATTCATCTTCAGATAACCCTATTTTTTTAAAACGAAGGAACGATTCTATTTCGCGCTCCTCATTTTGAACGGTAGTTCGTTTGCTGACTTTCCTGTCACCAGCCAGGCCGGCCAATTTTCTTGCAAGATTATAAAGGGTTACTTTGAACACATCTTCTATCTGGCATTGATCACAATCTTCTTTCTCTATTTTAACAATTTTTCCGGTCTCTACATTTACCATTCGAATGGCCACGGAATAGAGATTACCTACCTTATCAACATTGCCAGTAACAATGTAGCCCACACTAAGCATCTGTCCAACTTCAATCACGCATTCCTGGGTCGTACACCCACTTTGCTGAAATTTTTGTTCTTTCAATATTTCATTCATTAAAGAACGCTCTACAACAGTGAATTTGTCGGTATTAAACATCTCGGTACGCAGGCGATTTGAAAATCCACCGAGATTAGATACTGACACTCCATTACCTGCTAATTCCAGTACAGCAATTGAAGCATCCTTTTCAAAGGCATACAGTTGCTCAAAAACAATTAAAAGTGAAGTAATACAAACCACTTTTTGAAAGCGGTTTATTGTATTTCGGACCATGTTTTTCATGTTTTTATGTTCCTGGTAACCATCTTTTGATCATCGGGAGAAGCCTTTTCTACTTTATGTAGCCCATTGCCTATTTCCAAACAGTTTCTCTTCTAATTCTTTATCAGTTAAGGTTTCAACCTTAAATAAAAAAAGTGAATAAGACAAGAGTTGTGAAACAGATTTTCGTAACTCAATTGGTTGTGATGTGATTTCTGGAGGTTTTGTCTGGAGAATAATCAATAGTTACGAGAAAAGGACCTCTAAATCCTTAGTTAAAATGCTGAAATAAATATTGGTTTGACTACGAAATCAAAACAGATTTCTGGAATAAGCTATCTTTATAAAGGAATATTTGAAAAACTAAACAAGGTCCTGTTATTATGAATAAATGGCTATTATGTGTAATACTATGTCTGATAAATAGTAATTCCGGTTTCGCAATAGTCACATGGCGTTCATTGTGGAATGGCATTTCTGAGCCTTCAAAGGGAGCAGAAAAATTTCCGGGGTTTTATCTTATGGGTACACCGGATGACTGGACAGAGAAAGACAGCTCCATTTATTATGAAGGGAATACACTCCTTACCGAGACACTTTGGTATAAACAAGTGTTTACCGAAGGAACATTCGAGGTTACCTATAAAATAACCCAGGGGAATGGTGGCGTATTCATTATTGGCAGGCCGGGCAGTACCACCGAAGAAGATGTTGATAGTGCAGGCACTGATTTTCAAAAAGGGACCTCTGATTTTATAGGCGTCGAGGTAGATGTCGGTGACCAGCATGCTGGTTGTATTTATTGTGGTCAATGCGGCGGCTGGCAAGTACATACAGAAAATGAATCGGCTTTGGAGTCTCTTACCGATACGACGGGCTGGGTTGATTTAAGAATGTCAGCTAAAGGCAGAGTATTCCGATCCTGGGTGAAACAACACAATACAACAAATTGGATGCAAGGAACGGAATACACTCATGATTCAACATTTAAAGGAAGGTTTGGTTTTGAAGCCCATAGTGGCGCCGCTATCTGGTATAAAAACATAAAAATAGCCGAAGGATGCAATGATACCGGCTCTCAATATTATGATAAGGAAGTGGTAGAAAATTGGGGCTGGGTCCTGAAAGATAATGGGAGTTGTAATGTAAATAATTGGGGATGTAAAGATTCAACTTTTAATGAATATAACCCCGATGCCCTTTTTGAAGACTCGTCGCTTTGTCAGAATACAAGTGTAATTAAACCAGAGTATACGTTTAACTATAACCTGGAAAATCAATCAGTCTTCAAATTAACCCTAAGTGCAATTGGCAAATATCAAATTTCCATTATAAATATCAAAGGTGTGTCCATTTCTGCAGAGGGAGAAGGCAAAGGAGATCATCAATTTCATTTACCATCCGGAGTATATATTCTCACCATAAAATCTGTGGGTCAAACAAGACTGATGAGAAGGCTTTTTGTACATTAATGACTACTTTTTTATTATATTTTCGGTTATCGTTGGGCATTTTGGCTTATACAAAAGGAAATAACGGAGGGTGAACCGTTTTGAAAGTTAAAACACTAATATATTTCCTCGTAATCAACCTCTCAATTCTCCTACTTGGGATTATCGGGCTTGAGTTGATATTTGGTAACTGGTTATTTGAAAACCGCGTTAACCGCTTGAATATCATAAAGTCCTGTAAAAGAGTGTACGATGTCACCAATGTTTATGACCGAAAAGACAAAATGATAACCTATACCCGGGATGACTATGGTTTAAGGGGAGTGTTTAATTTTCCCAGAGAAATCGATATTCTTACTGTGGGTGGAAGTACCACGGATCAACGTTTTATCCCAGATGGAGAAACCTGGCAGGATTTTATTATGCAGGCCTTCCAAAAAGACGGTAAACAGATTGTTGTGGCCAATGCCGGAGTGGACGGCCAGTCCACCAAAGGATACCTTAAAAATTTTGAATGGTGGTTCCCTCATATAAAATCATTACATCCTAAGTACATCATTTTTTATCTAGGCGCCAATGACATTCTGGCTTGGGACAACTCCCTCACCTCATCTTATGACGACCTAAAACTCATGGAGCCACAAAAATATGATAACCTTCCTTTCAGCTACAAAGTCTATAAGATAATAAGAGATAAAAGCGCCATAATGCACCTTAAACGCATTATATTTGGTACTTATAAAGCAGTATTTGTGCAAAAGGTATCCCATCGGCGACTGGATTTTGATAAACAAAAATGGACAACAAAAGCCTTGCAGAATGATCACCAGGAATTAATGGCCCCCCATCTTTTAGTTTATAAAAAACGCCTGGAAAAACTCATTCAACATTCCCAGAAAATGGGCGCTAAACCTGTTTTCGTTACCACTCCCATTCGTCAATACCGTTTCTCGGGAGATTCATTATATGGTGTGACCAATAGCGCTTACTACCGAGGGGAAACAGTTAATGGAGTTGACCTTTATTACATGATGATGGAAATGAATAAGACCACTTTGCAGACTTGTGCAAAAAATGATTGTGTTCCTATTGATGTTTGTAATCTCTATGAAAACAAACGGGAAAATGATGATTTTTATGACTTATGGCATATGACCCCGAAGGGCGCAAAAAAAGTGGGCCAATTGGTTTTCGAAGGACTTCAGGAACAATTTTAATAAATGGATATTTAGTTCGCCCAAATTTACCCGAAGAAAGAATTGTTATTAAATCAAGTTTTAACGTTGAGCACGGCGAGCTGCCATACTTACTGTCTCTAAAACTTCTATCAGTTTTCCACAGATATTTTTGTGATTTGTAGCGAAAATATTCTTTTTTGGTATCTTAAGGATAAGATGGAAGGAAAACGTCGTATAATAGCCAAAAAAACGTTGATTATAGTTCTGGCTCTTTCAGGATTATTAATTCACGCGTTTGTTACTGTTATTGCTCACCGCGGGGCTTCCCTCGCTCTACCGGAAAACTCCATGGCTGCATTCAGGCGCGCGATAGAGATTGGCGCGGATTATTTTGAACTGGATATCCGTACAACGGCTGACGATTCTCTTATTGTCATGCATGATGCTACTGTTGATCGTACCACCAATGGAACAGGGGAGGTAAATCAACTTTCCTATAATTATATACGTTCACTTCAGCTGACAAACGGCGAAAAAGTCCCCAGCCTCAGTGAAGCAATGCTTTTAGCAAAAGGAAAAATCAAAATAGCCCTGGAGAATAAAGGTGCTGACCCACAAACCGTCATCGATAAAGTGACGGCCCTTGAAATGAGAGATGAAGTCGTTTTTTTTGATTTTTCATATCCCCGTCTTAGTGGTGCAAAAGCCAAAGACCCTGCCCAGGATGCTGTTTTTCTGGTTCTGGAAGCTACAACCGGGGCGGTGGATTCGGCGAAAAGCCTTAACGCAGAGGTACTTGCTGTTAACACTGGTGAAAACGCCAGTCTTGTCAGTTATGCACATCAGCAAAATATGAAATTATGGCGCTATACCGTAAACGACAAAAATACCATGATATCATTAATAAAAATGGGTGTTGACGGGCTTATCACTGATGACCCTTCTACCCTAATTACATACCTGAATACACTTGACGCCACTTCACCGTCAAAAGTGGTTCTTCATCCACCGTTGGTAACAGGGGTGACCGTTACCTTAAGTTGGAGTGCCGCTTCAGATGCTGAGAGCGGGATATGGGGTTATGCCATCTACGTTGGGGATTCTGAAGAACCGACACAACTGGTGAAAAGAACGGGGAACGTTTTATCAGCGAACCTGACGATGGTTGATGAAAATAAAACGTATTACACCCGAATTAAAGCCATTAACCGGGCCCGACTCTACAGCAATGCATATAGTAACACTGTTGCGGTAAATTCAAATTCCGATACCACTCCACCTGAAATTGTGAATGTGACATCAGCTGGCAGTCCTAACACGGTTTTGGTAAGGTTTAGTGAAGTTATTTCTTTGGCCAGCGCAGAAAATATTAACAACTACACTATTGACCGCTACATAGCTGCTTCTGCAAAGGTTTCGGGCAATACCGCTGAAGACACTGTTTCTATTATCAATGCCACACTGGGCGGTGATCAAAAAATGGTAATCTTAACAACCGCTACGCTTCCTGAAGCTGTCAGTTACAGGCTCCGGGTTAAAAATATTCAGGACAGAGCGCCTGTTCCCAACACTATTGAAGAAGGGACTGAATGGATGTTTGAATACACCGGCTATATGGATGGCCTGGTCGCTTACTGGAACTTTAACGAGGGGAAGGGTAACACTACTGTTGATCAGACAGTAAATATGAATAATTTACAGTTCACGGACCTTGGGTGGGCTACAGGGATGGAGGGTTCCGCTCTTGTATTCAATGGAACTTCTGGCTATGTGGATGTTCCCGCATCACCGAGCCTTGATATTCAGACTACTGCGCTCTCGCTGTCTGTCTGGCTTAATCTTGATGTTCTTCCTTCTGAGATGGAAGGTGAATATGGCCCTATATATGATTCGGAGAAAGATTCCTATGTCCTGTACGCCGATAAAGTAAATGATGAACTGCGCTTTAAAGTACGCACCAATAAAGGCGCCACGCGCCCGGGCATATCCTCAGCCGATCTGATTACCGGAGAGTGGATTCATGTTGCATGTGTTTATAACGGACGCGAGGCGGGGATATATTTAAACGGTGAGCTCATGGATCTCCATGACAGTATTTCAGGTAATATTATCGGGGGCCAGACCGCCAGACTGGGCGAACAGGCAGGTTCTTTTTATGCAGGAAGTATCGATGAATTAAAAATATTTAATCGTGCGTTAACGGTGGACGAAATTAAAGAGCTTGGGACCATGCCTGTTACGGAGCCTGTTACAAAGACCTTTGCCTTGCCAACTTCACTTTCTATTGCCCCTAATCCCGTCCGGGACATGGCACAGATACGGGTAGCAGGCCATTATAACAAAGGGCTCCCTTCCCTGGTGACTATTCATGATATCCGGGGCAGGTTATTAAAACATTGGCGGTTACAAACAAATAAAGAGCAGCGCATTGTCAGTTGGGATAGAACAGACAATCGGGGGAACAGATTGAGGCCAGGTGTTTATTTTGTGACCTTACGGCAGGGAGAAAAGACCTTGACAGAGAGGGTTGTTGTAGAATAAGTGGCTATTGTCTTTCAAATGGGCTTGCTGTAACTGCTATATATTCAAATGGTTACATTAAGTCGTTATATCATAAAAAGAACCAACTGGTCCCAGAAAGATTGATTTACAAGTTTCCAGTTTCACAACGTTGAGCATGGCGTGCCGCCAGTTTTACTTTATCTTCGGCTATAATTGTAGTTTGCCATGCAGTTGTTGTAATAATCTTGCTTGAGCGTGCATTAGAACAGGTACTCTAATCCCTGTTTCCAATGAAGACAGTGGATTCCTTTCATTATCTTTTCATTTGGATCCCGGGATAAACAAAAATAGTCGCCTTCAAATCCATCTTTCTTAAATCTGTTAAGGGTGGATATATCTGAGCCATCAACAAGTTCTTTGGATTTAATTTCGATAACAGCTTTGCGCCTGCCAGGCCTGTCTATAATAAGATCAATTTCGGCACCGTTGGAAGTTCTTAAATATGAGAATTTCCAGTCCAATTCCAGATAATCATTGAGTCGAATAATTTCAGAGATAATAAAATGCTCAAACACTTCACCGAATTCATATGTTTTTTCAGTCATAGGTAAGTTCAAACGTCGTTCCAGTGCGCGTTTTATTCCCGTATCAAAGAAGTAGAATTTGGGGTTTCCCGATTGCCGTTTGCGGAATGATTGATTAAAGGGAGGGAGCATGTATCCAATGAGTGTATCTTCCAGAATTTTAAAATAATTTTGTACTGTTTTAACATCCGCACCAACATCGCGTGCAATTTTTGTATAATTGATGATTTTTGAGTTACTTTGCGCCGCGACCTCTAAAAATTCCCTGAAGGGATCCAAGTTTCGGATTATTTGTTCAGAAATAATCTCTTCTTTTAAATAGGTGTGTGTATATGCTCTCAAATATTTCGCCTTGCTTTTTTCGCTTTTATAAGAAAAAATCCTGGGTAGGGATCCCCATCTTAAAACGCTTAGTAAATCAAAATCATTTCCCAGTTCAAGATGAGTAAGGGGGTACAATTGGTAAACAAAGGCACGACCTGCTAATAAATTTGAAGCGCCTCTTTTTAATTTCCGGCCACTTGACCCTGTTAAGGCAAATTTGAGTGAAGAGTTTTCAATCCACTTATGGATGAGGTCTAAAAGTTTTGGAATCTTTTGTATTTCGTCAAAAACAATCCATTCTACCTTTTGTTTTTCAAAGGCATTTAATTGCGAATTAAGCTCTTCAGGGTTCTTACTTAACCGCTCTTCCGTATCCGGATCCAAGAGATCAAAAAAATGACACTTACTATTTGCAAACATTTCCTTTAGAAGAGTAGATTTTCCCGTTCCACGTGCTCCAAAAAGGAAGAAACTATTTTCTAAATCAATTTTCTGGCTTCTATTGTACATACCATAATAATAGCCTTTTTTTATAAAAAAAGCAACTTTATATGGACTTAACTCCATATTTACATGTCAATTACGGAATTAGACCCATAATTGCATGGTATAAAAGACATGGAAGCTTATCTTCATTCAGCTTTATCAACGACATTTTTGTGGTGCCGTGATTTATAGCGGTTGATTAAGTAGCCTTGTGGGACTTTCTGTGAAGGTCAACCATGTGTGCAGTTTATGTACCTATTTGGAATGCCCTTAGGTGCGGTCCACTTGGGACGTATTATCTGCACTTCTGCTTTCTTTAAATTTTGTAGCTAGATTGGTTTTAACATGATTCCGGAATGATGAACAGGATGTTCTGAATGCCGCCGAAGTCACGATGCCGGAAAGGCGGTCAAAATTCCTATCAGTCAGTACTGTAAAAAATGAAAAAGTAATGTTTATATTTTAATTTAAGAGAAATATTGATTAGAGGTAGATATGTCTTCAAAACTATACATTTCTTTGATGAGTTTAAGCATCCTTTTTTGTTTACCTGTTTCCAGCTTCTCTCAGATGTATACGGGTAGTAAAGGTTGGTATAAGGGAAATACGCATATGCATACTACCCGAAGTGATGGAGAAATCTCCCCAAATGAAGCTGCTCAGTTATATCATGATAATGATTACGATTATATCGTAATAACCGATCACCGGAAGTTTGTCAATGGAAGTTCTGTGTCTGTTTCGCAACGACGTACCGGTTTCCTGATTGTTTCAGGAGAGGAATTCAACAGCTTGACCGGATACGAACCCAATCACACCACCGTAATGAATTCTACGGATGTACTGGGTGACATAGACAATAACTATTCATCAAAATGGGAATTTTACAACAAAATTTATAATCTGGCTATTTCAAAAGGTGCATTGCCCTTTATTAATCATCCCAATTGGCTAAGCCTTATCACTGCCGATGATTTTTTAAAAATTCAGGGTTTTAAGCATTTTGAATTGTTTAACGCATGTCAGGACACCGATAACTATGGGATTTATGGTACTGGTATGCCTTCTGTTGAGCAAATTTGGGATGATGTGCTGACCCGCGGCGGTAAGTACTATGGAGTGGGATCTGATGATACACACAATTATTCTGCGCCGGGAGCCTGCAATCCCTTTGGCGGCTGGACTATGCTGAAAACAAACACGTTTGATGTAGATGGTATAATTACGGCTTATGAGCAGGGCGACATCTACACTACCAATGGTGTTATTCTCCTTGATATTTCCGATAGCCTGGGACTTTACTCTGTCAATGTTGATACCGCATCAACATTATATGAGTTGCACCGGAGGGATTCCCTTGGGTATGTCAATCCCGCCAGACCGGTTAAAAAAGGTACTACCGGTTTCAAGATAGAATTCATAGGACCGGATGGAGAAATTATAGAAACGACAAGAGGAGGTTCGGCCGCATTTCAAGTGACCAATGAATATGCCTATGTTCGGGCCAGAGTTACTTATACCCGGACAATCACTGCCGCCACAGCTCCATATGACGATGCTTTGGGGCAGGACCGTTATGTATCCGAAAATAATTTAACGATGGAAGAATATTACGCCTGGGGTCAGCCATTCTTTACCGACAAAAGAAGAAATGGACCGGCCCTGGTTTTTGGGTGTATGGATTCCAGTTACTTCGAGTACAATGAAAAGGTCAATGTATCAGATTCAACTGCCTGTAAGACTATGGGAATATCGATAAGGCAAAATCAAAATTGGATGACCGAGTCAGGGAAAGGATATATATATATAAAATTTCATAGTGATGTAAAACCGGGGAATATTGTCCTCAGTAACATAGCGGGGAAAATAATTCGTAAAATTGACAACAAGTGGGAAGAGTGTCGAATAGAGGGTTTGTCTGCAGGTATTTATTTCCTAACACTGCACATAAATAATAACAAGGTAAGCAAAAGGTTAGTGGTCTATTAGAAAATTTCTATAATACCTCTGATTGACAACAAACCATTGCTGCAGAATTTCTGTCCGGAAATAAGCCTGTAAGGCAGCAATCAACCAAACTCAGCGTTAACAACCCTTTTTTGCTAAAACCCATAATGAGCACTTAACATCGGAAACGGCAAATGGGTTTCTAAATCATTTCTCACCAGGTATGCGATTCCAGAATTAAAAACAAATCCTTTGCTCTTCCCAATATCATGATATAGTCCGCATCCGGCGCTAAACATTCCATAAGTATATAACGCGCTACCCACACCAATGTAGGGTATATATTTTTCATTATATTTTCAGGGGAAGTATTTTATAAATCCTGAAAACAAATTCAGTTTTATATAATGTATGGAACCGGAAAGTTCCAGCGATTTACCTTTATACCCAATTGAATATCTCATGGATGAATGGTCCGGACCTAACCCTGTCCCGAACTTCCAATAGGCCGGAACGGAGCATACAACTAGCTACAGGGGGAAGTCTATGTCCCCCTATAAACAATTGTGTGTTTATAGGGGGACAAGAAACCGTTATTCCCGTAAGCTTGTTGTGAATTTTCATTTTTTTTTTTTGATTATTATTCTGCGGATTTTCCACAGATTTATTCTGATTTGCTATCCTCCTTTCTTGTTTTAATCCCACTAGATTATCCAGAGGGTTTTGGATAGTTGATATGTGTTTGTTTGAAACGTATCGCTCGGTTGTACGGCTGGTTGAGTGGCCCATTACAACCTGGATATCTCTTAAGGAATGTCCTGCCTCATGCAGGTGAGTAGCGAAACTTCTCCTTAAGGTATGAAAAGAGATTTTTTTGGTTATGCCTGCTTTGTTTGCTGCAGCGTGTAAAATATAATTGGCAAATTTTGCTGAGATACAAGTGCCTGGCGTGGAGCCGGAAAATAGGATGTCATCTATTTGGTTGTGTTTTACAGAAGTCGTGAGCTCAATTAAAAAATCCTGTGAGAGCATAACAAACCGATCTTTTTTTCCGTTGTGCTCCACATCCCTGTTCCGCACCCTTCGGGCTGTCCTTTCGCCTTGTTTCGTGCCGATGGGCGAAGTATGCTCAAGGCCAGCTCTCTTCGGCCGTCCATGGCCTCGAGTAGCACCTTTTATAAACAGAAGGTTTCTCTCTAAGTCGAAATCAGATAGTCTTAAATGAACTGCACGATATACTCGGAGCCCAAAGGCGTATCCTGCTTTAATAAGAAGTCGGTTTCTTAGGTTGGTTTCTACAATAAAGGTTCGCTCAAGTTCATTGTGAGATAAAACTTCAAATAACTGTTGTGGTACTCTTTTTTTGAGTAATGCGTCATTCTTCTCTTCTATACCCAGAACCGTGTTGTAAAAATACTTAATGCCACATACATGAAGATTGTGGGTGGCCGGGACAAAATTCTTCTCTTTGGTTACTTGGTATAGGTAATTCTTTATTTCGTCTTGAGTAATTACTTTCGGGTGTTTTTTAAATGCGGTTACAAAATGGCGGATGGAACGTTTATAATTATCAATAGTTTTAAGAGATTTACCTTCGGCTTTCATTCGTTTCACTGATAACCCAACCCACATATCAGGAAAGTTTGGCAAAGTTTCGCATCTACTTTTGCTTTGATATTTCATTTCCTGATTTAACATAACTTTGTTTCTCAATTTGCTTTATGCTTATAACCTGTTTTCCGATCTAATATTTAGAGCAGATTAAATTGTAGGGTACAGGTCCACATATAGCTAGTAATTAAGTAAAAAATTGATTACTTATCTGCCTAAACTTTAAATACATTCCTAAAATATGAAAACTCTAAATTCCCTATTAATAGGCAATATAACAAATAATAGGATATAATAAATAGCTATGAAATCATAAATTGTCAATAAACTAATTATTAGAAAACATTGTTGGCTATTTTAGCTAAAAATCAGCTTTGTTTTCTTAAAATATTTTTCAACATTCGAAGAATTCACAATCGGCTTGAGTTTGTAGTTCCCGTTTGGAGGTGATATGGCTCGTTTTTGTTCAAACTAAATAACGTTCCAACGGCAATAGTAGAGTCTTTATAGGTTCTTTCATATCCAAGGAGGCCAATACCTTTGCGGAAATAATAATAGGATATCGTATCATTGTTGGTTTCTTTTATAAGAATAGCCTCATGTGTTTGGAACGGGACTTCGTTCCCCTGGGACACAATGCCCGAGTCGTTAGATGGAAACAAGGGGGCGGTTAGATAGGTGGTGTCATAGCTCAGGCTTTCCATGCTTCGACCAGGCTCAAAGGTCCAGTTTCCAATTTTTTCCGGAAATTGAGGGAGCCAGAGTACAGTGTCGCCTGGAAAATTTTCAGTTCCTTTAAACCTCCCGGTTATATATATACCTGAAGAATCTCTTGGTTCTGTTCTGAACCACAATAAAAGTCCCTCATGCAAGTTGTCCTGTTCATAGCCGTACAATCCATTACCACGGTCAGTTATACTAATTGGCATCGCGGGAAATGGCGTGAGCTTTTTTCCGCCTTTTCCGAATTCAGCATGGTGGAACTGGTAATGTGGATAATAGGATAAAGGAATAATCCAGTCACCAAGAGGTTTTGGAAAGGGATCATAATCATTAGTTTCATCACTGTTGCCTTCCATGGCCATGTAATATCCATCAGAACATCCGGATAATAATGCAGAAAAAAGTAAACCGGAAAGTAGTATTATTAGAGATATCTTATTTTTACATATCATCTCTGCACCTCAGTTTTTGTAATACCGTGACAGTGTGAAAATAACTCCTGCTGCCACTCCCCATTCTTGTGATGGAATATGTATATCAGGAGATTCTATGTGACCGGGTATGGTTATTTCTGTTTCCCGGTAAAATCCACTCAGGCGAATACCCAGTTCGGCATTTAATTGGTAAATACCTTTTGGAATAAAACGGGTATATTTAAGGCCCGCTTCCAGTTGATATCCTTCTCCGCTATAAGAAGCTGACTTTTCTTCTGTTGTGCTATAAAGCTCCCGTTCCAGTTTTGAGGCAGTATTAACATTGAGGAATACCTTGCCGGCTCCCGCATCAATTGCCAGACTGTTTTTCCCTAAACGAACAGGAATAATCTCCAGGTAGGCCCCCAGTATACGGGGTGTGAGTTCAAAACGTTCGGTAAGCGAGACCGCGGCACTGGTACTGGTTGCGTTTAACGGGTCCCGTCCGGTGGACTTTGATTCCAGCTCCTGGGATGACGAAAGAAAATGAACTCCCACCGCTATGGCGGGAGAGAGACTCAGTGCAGCCCTGATCTCCTGCTGCCAGGACCAGGAGCGCTGGCTGTAGTTGCTTTGCAGGTTAAAATATTTCTGCTGTTCGGAATTGAGATTCAGAGCATCTATCCGTTTTTCTTCCCAGGACCAGGCCCTTACCGGAGTCCAGCTTATTCGGAATCTCTCCCGTATTACCGGAAGTAGAACTACTTCTTTTTTGCCTGAAACTTCAGGTGAATCACTGACAACGGGCGAACCAGAGGACTCGGGACCCTTGCCTGAAGCTACACGGGGGGTGGCTGTAGTGAAGGAATCAAAGCTGAGGGACGTGAGGCCGTTTGTGGCCAGTTGTATTTGCGTCTGTTGGGGGCTTTCATCCCGTGGATTATACTGGATTTTATAAGTGCCTTTTTCCAGAGCAAGGGAAAAGTCTCCTCCCGGGGGTATGTATACATCTCCTATACTTAACCGTCGGCCAAGGTCCGTGATGGCATATTCGCCGGCAGGGCAGTTTTTAAAAATCAGCCCGGAACTCATCTCCAGTGGGCGGGTAAGCACGAGAGTCTTACCGCCCTGCAGATTCATATCGTAGGAGGGATGTTGGGGGCGGTTTAGCGTTTCCTGAGAGTAGGCCACGGTTTTGTGGTAAGCATAGTTATATGCTTCAAAGAGGGATATCTGGCCGTCCCGGTCCTGGTCTCCCGCACCCCGCAGAGCCATAAGCCAATGACTGGTAAAAATAGAACCCTTTAACGGTTTTACTTCGTAAGACTGTTCGTTTACCGCCGAAGAGGTAATGATAACTTCACCCTTGGTCATCTCGTCCACTTTAACTTCTACCGGTTGTGGCTCTATGGCCGTAAAACCCTTTGCGGTAAAAAAGGAAGCGCCATAACAGACGTCCAGTATGAAAACCCGTGCGTCTATGTTATCAACCGCAAGCAGGTTTTTTACTTCTTTAAAAGAGAGGCGCTCTTTTCCAATATGGAAATGGCTGTGTGCCCCATGACCTGAGTAGTAAAGCTGCAGGAAGATTTTTTTTCCGGCCTGTTTTTCGGTTTCAATAATCTTCGCGATTTGTCTGAGCTGTGTACAGACAGCTGCTACCCCTTCTTCCTGTATGAGGAAGAGCTTTTCCTGAGGAATGTCTCCCATGTTTGCAAGAATGTTGTGAACGCGTTTGCCATCTTCATAAGCAAAGCTTAGTTTTTTGTCGTGCTCAAGCCCGGTTTTACTGGAAATCACCACGCCTACCCGCTCCCAGTTGGATAGCGTTTCTGCAGCCGGAGAAAGTGTTAAACAGGCCATGAAAACTAATATGGATAGCAGGTTTGTGAAAGCAAAGGGTTGCTTGCCGGTCCAGGATACAGGGTACTTATTCATGCCGGCTTCCTTTTAGGGTATAAATCTGTACATAAATATCCTGCTCAAGATGGGAAGAGGAAGCGTTTTCCATGGAAAGGAACGGAGCTGAGGTCAGGATTTTTTCTACCTGGTCCGATGTAAGGACATGGGAACTGGTAATGCAAATCAGCTTGTTGTCTGAGAGTCCGTCAGCAACCAGCGCCGGAGGAAGTGTTGTTTCAGATACTGCTGAGGAATGGTTGACGCGTGTCGGGAAAATCATCTTCAGGCCTTCATGTTTATCCCAGCCGAACACCATAAGCTGTTGTTCATCTTTGCCCAGAGGAATAAGCTGCAGGGTATCAGACCCGTTTACCGTTGTCTGATAATCTTCTACTCTACTTGTGGTGATGTTGCGGATATACAGATGCACTCCCAGGGAACTTCCTTTGGAGGCATACTGTACCATTTCCTGCGTCTGCGAACTCAGCATGTTCACATAATATATGCTGGTAGCTATTAGCAGTAAACAGGCAAAACCGGCAGCAAGCCTAAAGGCCCGGGGCCTGAATAGTTGGAACATGATGGTTTTATTCTCTTCGTGTTCCTTTACAAATCGAGGGGATAGTTTATGTTCCAGGTTTTGGAATTCCTGTGTATAAAAGGAGTTATTTTCCTGTTTAAGCTTATCCAGGCGCGTGCGAAGATCCCGGTTCAAAAGAAGGGCAATTCGCAAAAGAATAGATTTGGATAAAGGGAGTACCCCTGCCAAAAACAATTGCAGGTCTGTGTCTGTCAGGCTTGTGTGTTTGTTTGTGTTCATGTTCTTATCCGTTATCCTCGGTTTCGGAACCCGTAAAAAGTTTTTTGAAAAGTGAAAGGCCCTTTCCTGCCCGCTTCCGGCTGCCTTGCTGGGAAAGCCCCGTTTTTTTAGCCACCTCCTGCCAGGTCATACCCCAGAGATATTTCAGGGTAAGTACTTCGCGGTATCTCGGTTCAATACCATCCATGGCCCGGTTAAAATCCACATTGTCTACTTCAGTCCCGCTCATTTTTGCATTAATACCTGAGGTAACAACCAGGGGAACTGATTTTTTATTCCTGCGATAGACATCAATAGAGCGGTTTTTGGCAATAGTGACTATGAGCCGGCCCATTTCTTCCAGGGAAATACCGGGATTTTTTTCCAAAATTCCGGGTATTTTATGCAAAAATATTTCTGATACCACGTCTTCCGCCTCCTCCCGGGATTTTAATATGGCCAGGCTCACCGAAAAAGCGAGCGGTGAGAGCCGTTTAAAAACTTTTTCCAGTTTCATGTGTGTTCTCTTGTATAACGAAAGAGGAGGAAGAAAATGCTACCCGGAATATAAAAAAAGATGTGTATAAATTTTTAAGAGGAATCATTTAATAGAAAAAACCAAAATTTGCCAAGATTGAAAAACTGTCTTAAGTAAAGATCTTTTTTCTTATGTAAGAAAAGTTGATAAAAAGGACCGGGTAAGCTTTTTATCAGGAAAGACCTCCATTCCACTCTCCACAACAAGCGGATCATAACCCACACAGCCAGGGCAACCCGATTCACAAGCGCAGGTGGATACAACCCGGTGGGCAAAAGTCATAATTTCTGTACTCATATCAAACACTTTTTCTGCAAGGCCCAATCCCCCGGGATAGATGCAAAAAAGAGCAAGACCCGGAAGAGCCTTCCCATTATCATTGAGCTCCACACGCATATCAGATTTGTCTGACAGGGTGACTATAGGGGCAGTTTCATGCAAAAGATGTCGTAATCCAATAAGCCCGGAAAAAGGATTCTTTTTGTTTTCAAGACATTTCTTCCAGCTTTGTTCTGAAGGAGTAACCAGGGCCGCTGTGGTTTCTAAGACCGGCAAGGCTCTTTCAACAGGTAAAACACCCCGGTTATAACCCGAGTGGAACTGCACCCGTTTAAGCTGCTTAACCATTGATTGTTCGGTAATCGCACCAAGGGATATGACACCCTTCCCTAAAGAACGTTGTTCAAACTGTTCGTCCCAACTGAGAGCGGATGTAATTTTTGGAACGGTGAAATAATCAATCTCAACCTCTTCAACCTGGACTTGTTTGAGATCATCGATAATGCCCTGTACCTGAAAAGTTTTACCCATAGACAGGTAAACGCTTCCTACAAAAATTTGATTATTAAACTGATATCCATCCACTTGCCCAATTACCTTGTCTGGTCGGGACACAAGCACTATTTCCCAGACTTCTTCACTCATAGAACGAAGACTGATAGAATGAGCAGGAGAGACGCTTTGAGGAGAATACCACTTTCCTTTTATCTCTTTGAGAATGCCTTCTTCCTTAAAGATTTCGATTATCGGAAAAAAGTTACTCCCAAAAAACTGTTCGTCTTTGTGGCTTAAGGGATACTCATGGGCTGCACATTTAAGGTGAGACGACATTAAAAATGGATTATCCGGGTCTAGAAACACTGATTCTACAGGCTCTTCATACAAAAAAGAAGGGCAGGCACTCAAAAACTGGTCCATTGGATTCTGGGAAGGAATAAAAGAAACAACGCTTTTCTGGTTCTGGCGTCCTGCTCTACCGGCTCGTTGTCTGAATGAGGCGAGGCTGCCCGGGAAGCCAAAAATAAACACTGCCTCGAGATGTCCAATATCAATACCCGCTTCTAAGGCGCTTGTACTGATAACGGCTCTGGTGGTACCGTCTGACAGACCGGCCTCTATTTCACGGCGTTCTTTGGCAAGATATCCTGCACGATAAACAGCAACAGATTTAATAAGTTCCGGTGCTGCTATTTCAAGAGATTCTTTAATATACCGGCCAAGCAACTCAGATTGCAGACGTGTGCGGGTAAAGACAAGGGAAGTATGACCGGCTAAAATAAAATCGCGTAACAACAAACATGCCTGTTCATACATACTGCCAGTTTTAATAACACCTTGTTTTAGGACCTCAGGCTTCCAGACAATATATTTCTTTTCATCCCGGGGAGAAGTGCTTTTTGAGATATGGGTAAACGGAGCACCCGTTAATTTCTCTGCCAGTTCTTTCCCGTTATTAACAGTGGCAGAGCTCATAATCCACTGTGGAAATGAGCCGTATTGTTTGCAAAGCCGCTGGAACCGGGCGCAAACGAGGGCGACGTGGGAACCAAATACCCCCCGATAGGTATGAGCTTCATCAAGTATGATATATTGAACGGAGAAAAAAAACCGACCCCATCGTCCATTGGTAGGAAGTATTGAGGCATGGAGTGTATCGGGGTTCGTTAAAATGATGTTACTGTTGTTACGGATCGTCTTTTTTTTGCCTGAAGGAGTATCACCATCATACACCGCCGCCCGTATCGCCGCCAACAATTCAGGTGCGGCGGCAATGAGTAATTCAAGTTTTTTGAGCTGGTCCCTGGCAAGCGCTTTGGTGGGAAATAAGGCAATGGCGCGATGCTCGGGATAGCGAAGGAGTTGGTTTAAAACCGGAATCCAGAAACAAAGGGATTTGCCGGAAGAGGTGTCTGTGGATATGATAATATTCTTTTTTTCTTCCAGAGCGTCTATGGCTTCCCTTTGGTGCAGATACAATTTATGAATACCCGTATCACGTAATGCAGATTTAAGAGGAGCTTCTAAAAAATCAGGAAACTCCGAATACTGGCCCTCTCTTGGCTCTGCATGGTATTCGTTTTTAATCTGCCCAATAAAGTACGGAGCAGACTTAATCTGCTCCAGGGTTTCATACACATCCGGTTTTTTCATGGGAACAACATTTTCATTTTCTCAAGATATGCTAAGCATAGCAAAATCCCTCAAAATTCCTATATACCGGTATTATAATATTTTAGCATCAAAAGCTTTTAGCAGAGCGGTAAAAGCTCCTGACCTTACAAATAGTTGCTATATTTTTTATTTAATTCTTCATTCACCAAGAGAAAGCTTATGTCTGAATCTATAGAATCAAAACTTGAAAACTATTTTCAAATGCTCGACCGGCAAAAACTCAAAGAACTCCGGGAACAACACCTGCAGGAAAGCGCTTCAAAAGAAAAAGAAGAATTAAAAAATTTGCATTATATGCACTGTCCCAAATGCGGTACTAAAATGGAACCCATTATGATGCATAATATAGAAATAGACAAATGCCCCGATTGCCTGGGCATATATTTTGACAACTCTGAACTTGAGCAATTACTGGAAATAGAGTTTGATAAACGGAGAACTCTCGTCCGTAAAATTTTCGGATTAAAATAGTTACGCTGTGGATTGTACTAAATTTATGATCGTTTAAATTTAGAAACCACCCAATGACGTTTTGCTTGAATTAACCGTAAAAGTTCGTCGACCTTTTTTTCCAGTTCCGGTACAATTCGCTTTTTGTGATCCACAACTAATGTTTTGAGCCCTTGTGGCAAACGTTCGTGGGGCTCTGAATATATGGGCTCAACAATAATTTGGGCTCCGGGGAATCTTGAAGAAAGAGCAAGTTTACAGAGGAGCTCATATTTTTTAGTGCTGTGCACCAAATCAATTCGCAGATCTTTATTAAGCAAATTACCCGTCAGGAAACCGGTCATTACAGTGTATCCCTGGTAATTCACCATATACCTCCTATAAAAAGTGAGACAAATGCGAAATTTTTTGAAAGAACTATTATCCCTCATTACCTATTATACCACTCGTGCAGAAAAAGTCAATATTTTGCATGTTATATATGAAAATATTATTTTCTATCATATACATAGCTCTAATAAACAAAGGCAAATTAAGAGCTGATGCAACATAAACATCTCTAAAAAACAAAAAAATATTCTGTGAAACGGCGTTTTTGCCTAAAAAGGTATGCACTTACCCCAATAAATCATACAAAGTAAAGAAACCTAAAAAACTCAAATATCTCATTTAGAGATCTTGAATGAGTTTGCGGACTTCAGCTACTTCTTTGGGGTTGGATAGACGTTTCTGGTATATTTCTATGGCGTCGCCGCCAATTTTTATCTGTGCTTTTATGACGTTTTCCCTTACTAGTTTTTCAGGATCATTTGCACAACCAGCCAGTATTTCTAAAAATTCAAAATCCGTATCTTCAGCGCATTCACCAATAACCCAGCAACCACTTGCACGCATAAGATAATTGTCTTTATCTTCAATCATCTCTTTTAAACCCACATGGATTTCTTTGATGTTATGACCCAATTTCCACAAGGCTTTATATACATTGCCACGGATACGGTTTATGGGGTCAGACTTCAACTGCACTAACAGGGGAACGAGGTTTGGCTGGGCTATTTCTTCGATGACTTCAACCGTGTTGGCCACTACCCGTTTGTCAGAGTCTTTTAGCAAAATGGCTATTAAGCTTGCGTCCACGCTATCAGTCAGTTGCTTTAACAAAGAAACCGCAGTGGCACGAATCATTTCGTTACGGTCTGTAACCAGGCCCTTTACTACCGTACGTATCTGTGGGTTCCTCCCCATCATTGATAACACCCGTATTGCGTTAAATCTCGTATCCTCATTTTTATGGCGCAGATCCTCAGCAAGGGAGTCGATAACCTGGGGGTCAAGCTTTTGTAAAATCTGGGAAAGCTGCCGCCGCATTTTTGGAGTCATCATACAATAATTATTCACCAGGTTCCGTTTAATAATAGCAGCAGCACAGATACATGCAGATTTCTTAAGATAAGAATCTTTAGCGGTTTTCATTATAACCATGATAGGCTTTAAATGGGTGAGATTACCGGACTTTTCAAGGAAGGCCACAGCATTTAGTTTTTTTCTTTCATCAGGGCTATTAAGATAACTGTTAATGATTTTTTCATTCATGGTAACATTACGTGTGCTTTTATTTGGAGTTTCCTGAGCCATGTGTTTTCCTTATGCAATCCATCAGAGAGTTTTCAACTCTCACCTTTTTTAGAAATTTACATAATTCACAAAAAATTTCTAATTTATGAGGGAAATTCAGCTTTATAGCCACTGAGTACACGAATAACTATTTCCCAGTTTTTGTAAACGTAAAAAACATGTCATTACCCGGCATGACCGGGTAATCCATCAAACCATCGATTTCAGGATGGATTGCCCGGTCAAGCCGGGCAATGACAATTGCAGGATGATTACAAAACAATTCTAACATCAATTTTTAACAAAAACTAAATCGCTAATGAGACCCGTGAATTACTTCACCAGGCTAATTTTACGATTATAAAAACGAAGGCGGTTTGATAGCTCTTTTGAAAGACCCTTCAAGATAGAAAATCCAATATCAGGATGGTCCTGGTTTATCTTGTTCAAAGCCTCCAGACTCAGGCAATAACATTTGAGGGTGCCAACAGCCACAATATCTGCGGACCTCTCTTTTCCATCTATCAGAGCCATTTCACCAAAACAACTTCCCGTACAAAGGGTCGCCAGGCGAATAGAGTCCCCTTCGGGCTGAGGAAGAAAAATCCTTGCTCGCCCCCGCACAATAAAATAAACAGAATCACCCGGGCTATCTTTGGTGAACACCGTATTGCCGGATGTATATTCGATAAGTTCCAGGTAAGGAACAAGATTTTCGATTTGGCCGGAGTTTAGAGTGGAGAGCGCATCTACCTGTGGCAGCTCGAGCAGAGTACTATAGCGGTTTGATTCCAGCATTCTATCAAGCAAACGGTCCTCAGCTACAGCAAGTGCAATATTGAGGTCCGGGTATACCCAGGCCTTTTTATCTTTTTCACTTAAAAGTCCCAGGAGTTCCCGATGCCTGAAAAACTGTTTTTCGGTGCGCAGTCCCGCGAGGTAAAACTCACCATTTTGCTTCTGGTACTTCTGCATTATCTGGATTATGAGTTTAGCACCCGTACTGTCAATTTCCCGAACACGAGTAAACTCAAAAATGATAAAATCGACATCTTTTTTAAATAAGTCTTCAACGTAGGCGCCTATTTGATCAGCCGTGCCAAAAAAGATAGAGCCTTCGAGTTCTAAGGAATGAATGCGGTGTTCGGCCCGATCTAGTGCCTGATTTTCTCTATCTTGCCTGATGGTGTTTGAGCGGACTTCTCCCATGGTGAGGTCACTGCGGATAACTGATTTACCCATACGTAAAACAAACCAGCTTATGGCCAGAGCAACACCAGCACCAAGAGCAGGGAAAATTCCAAATACCAGTAATACGGTGACAACTGCAACCATTTGGGAAACATTAATTATGGCGGTAAAGTCCCGTTGGGCCAACGAAGATCGGATGCGAAAGAATTGTCTAAGACTCCATTTGTCCACCGCTTTTATACCAATCATGATAAGCATGCCGGCAAGCACAACATTTGGTAATAAGGCGACAAGAGGATACAGGGCGAGTAACACAAAAAGTGGTAATAATCCACTGATAAAACGTGACACGGGTGTACGGCCACCATATTGATAATTGGAAAGGGTACTGGATATACTGCCGGCCACACTCAGGCCGCCAAAAAATGAAGTGGTTATGTTACTGATACCCAGGCCCACAAGCTCACGGTTTGAATTATAGCGTTCTTTGGCCAGGTTTTCGCCAGCGGAAGTGACTACCAAAGAACGGAGAGCATTAACCCCGGCAAGGCCCAGAGCAAGAGTTGCGAGATGACCAAGCAAAGGCCAGTATTCGGTACTTAGTAGTAACTTTGAAAAGGGTAGCGCGTAGCGGGGAAGAGGCAGGGCCCCGGGGATGGTCCCGACAACAGGGCCCAGGGAAGTGCCCAATCCAGCATATTTCAGAAGATAATAGGCTAGTACTCCCGCAGCTATTCCATAAATGGGAGCAGGAATTTTTTTACTTAACTTTGGTCCGCCCCATATGGCCAAACAGGCAATCAAACCAACCAACATGGTAAATGGCTGAATCAGGGCTGGATTAGAAAATACATCGCTCCAGGGTGTTCCTTTTGAAAGACCAAGGAACGGCTTGATTTGTGAAAACATGATAAGTACTGCTGTGCCGTTTATCATTCCGGAGAGTACGGGATAAGGAATAAATTTTGCAAGGCTTCCTATACGGAGAAGGCCAATGATAACCAGAAAAATACCGCTTAATAATACCGTAAAAAAAAGCAAGGTGATAGCAATGGTTTCATATCCCTCTTTTGTTTTATCCAGACTCATAAGGATGGTCTGGAAGGCACTTAGCATCATGAAGGTAGAAAGTGAGAAGGGCCCGTTATTCATAAAGGGCATACCACTTCTAAATACTGACGAAAGATTGCCAATAGCAGAAGTCATGATACCAGCGATTACGCCAAGCGGTAAGTATTCGGGGCCAAGAGGGGAAAATACCATGGCACCTAAGGCCATTGCACGGGGTAAGGGGAGAATTCCCGCAGTCATACCGCCAATAAAGTCACCCTTAAAATTTGAAAACAGTTTCATCTTAGTTACCGGCCCCTTGGCTGGTTAAGTGTATCTCATAGTCGGTTTATTGTTAGAATATATTAATATTGCTGAACATTTTGCTTGAATTTAGCGGGTTAACGTCAGGAGAGGCAGATAGGTGTGTTGAAAATGTGAAAATACGATGATTTCTGATAGTAAAATAAGCCCGTGAACAAATATTTTCTGCATTTAAATATTATATTGGGTATTTGGACACCTCTTTTGACCATTAGGAGAACAATTTGATAAATCAGAATATCCTTAGAAGTAGTTTTTTCATTTCTCTTTTTCTTTTTGTTTCCAGTATGCAGGCAGCAGTGTCTTATATTGATGTAGAAACCTATAAACACAGTACCGAAACACTGTATGCCCGCATCAGCATTCCTGATACTACAGGGCCATTTCCTGTTATTCTCGCATTTCATGGGGGAGGATTTACAGGGGCTGATAGAAAGCGTTTCAAAGATTCTTTTCATGAACATTGTAATAGTCTTGGTTTTGCAGTCGTATCAGCAGAATACCGGTTAATTACGGAAGGCGGTAAGCATCCCAATGCGGTAAAAGATGCCATGCATACTCTGCATTGGATTATAGATAAAGCAGATGTATATAATTTTGATACCAGCCGAATTGTGACTCTTGGCTCATCCGCTGGAGCGTATCTGGCTATTATGATTGGCCTCACTTGCGGTCAGGAGGATTTTCAACCCGATTTTGGGCCCTATCAGGGAAAGACCGCTCAGGTAAAAGCTGTGGTGAGTTCTATGGCTATGTATGATTGGAGTGCCATTTCAGAAGGGTCTGGTTATATCGGAAACTATCGAAATGTTCCTTCTGCTTCTCCTGTGCATAACGCAAGGGGCATTGGCTGTGAAAATTTTATTCTCTTTGGCGGAGAAAACGACTTAGACTGGTCTCCTCAAGCTACTGCCTATGCCATGCATGATAGCCTCATTGCCGCAGAGAAGTATAGCGAAGTACACATCATGGAGAACCAGGGCCATCAAGGTTTTTATGAATATAGCAACGAATTTGAAATATGGTGTTGGGATTCCCTGGAAGTTTTTTTGGATAAAAAAGTAATAACTAAGCCCGTTTCTGTGTTTGCTAATAACCTCTTTTATAAACAACAACCTGTTCAGGGGCGATTGCTCTTTTTAAAGGACCTATCGGGCACGGGGTCTTTGATCACAGGCGGACAGGTATACGATATTACCGGGAAAAAACGGAGGGACCAAGTCTTTCAAAACGGAGTCCTGTTGCTAAGACCGTAAAACCTGGATGGTTTTTTTTATATACTTCTTTCTGAAAATTACGTTTAGTAACGTATATATCCCCGTTCCTGATAGCGTTAACATTGTTATCCGGATAAGGGATTGTTGAGGCAAATAAAGTCTTATCACCAGCAAAGCTGAAAGCATTATAAGAGAGAGTATCAGGCTGGGGAGTATTGCCATCATTAATTTTATGGGCTGTATGTTTGCCACCCGTTTGGTTATCCAGAAATTTACCGGGAAAAGCAAGAAAATCATACAAAGTAAAATTGCCCAGCACACTCCTAAAAGCCCCCAGTATGAGCCGATAATAACAGCAAGAGCATTGAGCACAAAAGCATATACATTAAGCCAGAACCCCATATCAGCCCGCCCTCTGGCGAGTACCAGACTGCCTATGGGGTTTCCGAGAGCGATGAATATGCCAAGAAATACAATAACCTTAAAAACAGGAATAGATGGTTCCCATCCTGGTCCGAGGTAAAGAGAAATAAGAGGTTCCGCGCTGACAAAAAGTCCCATATACAGAGGCATACTGTAAAAAGAAACAAGCTCAATCATCTCCAGATATCCCCGTCCGGTTTTTTCATCGTCATTTTGTACCCGGGAAAGCAAAGGAAAGGCAACACGGGTAACAATAGAATTCAACAATAAAACCGGCCGCACCATCAGCTGAAAAGGAACCGTATAAAAGCCCAATGAGCCAGCTCCAAGAAGACGGCCCATGAGAAGTTTATCCACATTAGTTTTCAGAAAATTAAGACTTCTCTCACCCATTTGATAAGCACCAAAAATCAATAATTCTTTTATTTCTTGCAGATTTATGTATAGAGACGGGCGCCAGTATTTAGCCTCGAAAAAAGCTACAAGTATACTGCGGATAACAGCCTGGGATACATGACCCGCAATAAGTGCGTAAACACCTACATGGTTAACAGCCAAAACAAGGGCAAGAGTAAAGCCGGAAGCCGCACCGATTATTTCTGCCAGAGCGATTACTTTAAAGCGCAATTCTTTTTGTAAAAGGGCCTGAAAGGGTTGTCCAAAAGAAATGATAAGAAACACCGGAGCACTCCAGCGTAGCAGGGCTCCAATTCTTGGTTCATTAAAAAAAACAGAGGCAGGATATGCGCTGCCTAACACAACAAGAAAAACGACAATACCTGAAATTATGGTGGCCCAGTAAAGAGACGAAAGGGCCTTGCCGGAAATTTCTTGCTTAAAAATTATAGCGTTACTCAAACCCATGTCCGCAAAACAGTGGGCAAAACCAAGAATGACAATGGTCATCGCCATGAGCCCAAAATCTTCGGGATGCAGAAGATGCGCCAACAAAGACATCTGGGCAAGCTGGATGATTGAAGTGGTGATTGTAGACAAACTGGTCCACTTTATACCACCGAAGGCTTTTGCTTTTGTAGCCTCCGTATTATTAGTCGAGTGCATTTATTTCACCGGAGATTTCCATTATTACCGGGTAGCCCTCCAGAGAATCGGGAATGGATTCTCTCAGTACTAAAGAGGGTTGGGTTAACAAAATTTTAATACAAAGCTGACCATCAGTTTTTCCTAAACCCACAGCAACTACGCCCGGTCTATCCATCAGGGCAGCTCGATTTTCGCTAATGACCGTTTCAATTGTTTTCTTTTTCATTATTATTATTTGACTACTATCCTTAAAAGAATCAACAGCAGCACTCTCAGATAAAATAAAAAACCAAATACCGATTAAGTATAAAACAATGCTCTGTTTAAAAAGTTCATGTGTTTTCATTGCATCCTACAACAAATATAACCCTGCTATTTATTTAACGTTAAAAAACATCTGTCCTTCCAACGAGAAAGCTGAAAGGACAGATGTTTTTTGCATTACCTGATATTTTAGGGCTGCCCTTGAGACGAAAAGGCCTCTTTTACTCCTTGCAGAAACTATTGGTAGGATACGTACCCTCCCAAACGAGCCCGGTTTTTTCAACAGCGGTAACCTCTGTACGGTAGCATCCCCTTCTTGCATTATCTTTCACAAAAGAAACCGTTCCGTTTGTATCAGTACTTGCTGTTGCTACCCATGCGGTAATATCAAGAATGAGGCGGACACTTACAGAAGCATTAAGGACTGGATGCCCATCTTCATCTGTGACGGAAATAATAGTGGCCAGGTTCTTATCCTGATTTTTGCCGCCCGAAAGGCTGTACGAAATATCGGATACCAAAGCACTGGAAGATCCTACATATTCATTAAGTGAGAAATTTACATCGATGGTTGTCTGATTACTCTCAACTGAGGCAACGCGGCTTACGGTGAGAAAACCATCTGCTACAGCGGTAACCTGCTGACTGCCAACAGGGACATCTTCTATGCTATAGAGGCCATCTGCTTCTGTGGTGTCGGATAATCCAGCTACCGTAACAATGGCTCCTTCAAGAGGAGTTGTACTATCAGGGCCGGTTATCAATCCCTGAATGGAACCCGGGTCGGCGGGTGACTGGGGTGGGGCCTGCCCATTATCTATCGAAACGCCAAAACGCTCAAGCACCGTGTGGATGGGATTACCAATAGTTGATGTACTACTGCCTGCAAAGAGCAGGGCAAAAGCTGCGGTATTATCTTTCTTAACAATAAGAGAGCCGGAATCACCACCATCACTAAATTGTCTACCACGTACATTTTTAATAATAACCTGGCCGGTAAACAGGGCAACACCTCCATCATACTGCACATTAACTGATGCATCTATTAAATCGACCTGACCTTCTGTACATCCGGTAGTCCGCCCACATTTTAGCACTTTAATACCGATATCTGCACTGGAAACTGCACCATCAGAGGCCTGTGGAATACCATAGCCACCCTCGAAGGTGGCTATACCAAGGTTTTGAGCATTAGTCAACGAAATGGCAGCGTCAAGAATATTACTTACTCCTCCAAACAATATCGGTTCGTAATCTGAAAGCGTACCAATTGCATCTGCCGGCGCAACACCTCCATCATGAGGCCCTGGCTGTAATATCTGGTCACCTATGTTGGCATTGTTTTCGTCTGCATATACATGATTATTACTAAGTGCATAAATGTTACCCATAGCATCCATTACCCGGCAGCCAATGGTACCTGCGGTAATGTTAGTATGACCAGTAGAAACACCAATGGGCACAGGACGGGTAAACCTCGCTGTGGGGTCAGCGGTAGATTCCTTAGATGGCTTTCCGAGAGCACGAATTTTTCCGGTGACGTTTACGCCAAATTTTACACCATTTTTAGAGGCTGGAATCCCTTGCACACCGGCATTTTCTGTTAGGACAACAATAATAAGTTCACCTTCGGAGTTCTTTCCGACGCCTGTACCTAATACCCCAGGAATCTTCAGAAGTTCTTTTTCGTGTACTCTTTTCACTTCTTTAACAAAACCATAATCAGAAGTCGATTGTTTTGCTAAGGGTGCAATTTCTTGGTAATTTGAAGAATCTACAGGATTTTGCTCTATACAACCAATAATAAATAGAGAAAGAAAAATCCCTCCGATAATAAGGATTCTTGATGTTTTAATCATATTGCCCCCAACAGTTTAGTTTATTTTCATTATAAACTATATAGACACTGTTAAGTTGACAATAAGTCAATCAACTTTTTTTCAAATAAAACGAGCTATTGGTTTTTTCTTTTCGCTTCTTCCTCTTTAGCCATTTTACATTGAATGCACATTTTTGCGGTAGGAACAGCTTCAAGTCTTGGCTTTGGAATGATTTCTTCACAGGCTACACAAATACCATAAGTGCCGAGTTTTACTTTATGCAATGCTTCTTCCAGAAAATTGAGGTACTTACCTTCGCGGCTCGCTAAACGGAAAGCCTGCTCAGTATCTGTAGAATCACTGGCCTGGTCTGCAGGATGAGTCGTTACCCCTGAAAGATCGCCTGAATTGTCTTTTGCGGTAACCCGCATACTATGGTTTTCGTAATAACCAAGCTCTTTTAAAAGGGTTTCTTTTTTCTCATTTAAAAGTGTTTCAAAAAAGTTCAGATCCTTTTTTTTCATCTTTGCCATATTTCAAACCATCCTGCTTATTTTCTATGAATAGATTGCAGACTCCAATTTCAAAGAATCTTATCTGCCTTGAAATGGACTACCTGCCCATTATACTCTACAATATTTTCAGATTCCAGACAATTTTTTGAAAAATTTAAGGAATCAGCTAAAACCTCAGATTTTATGTAATTTTCGAAGTTTTTTAACGTCTTTTTAAAGATTTCTCCTTCTGTATCAACACTCAAGGAAATTCTATCGGTCACTGAAAATCCTGCATTTTTTCTTAAATTCTGGATTTTATTCACACATTCTCTCGCGAGGCCTTCTTGCAAAAGTTCTTCTGAAATAATGGTATCGAGGGCTACAGTAAAATGCTCTCCAGCCTCTACGACAAGACCTTCTTTTACTTCACGCACCAGAATTATATCTTCTGCGGAGATACTTCCTTCTGGAAGTTCCAGAGCAGTGCCATTGAGTATGCCCTTTATTTCATCATGAGAGAAGGTGGCAACCTTCCCGGCAACAGTTTTCATAGCTTTTCCAAGTCGCTTGCCGAGTACTTTAAAATTGGCTTTTGCCTGATACTTAACCAGGCTGGACTCATCCAGAGAAATAGAAAGAACTTTGATATTAAGTTCATCTTTTATGATATCACTAAGAGTCTCCAGGCTATTTTTTTCATTTTCTGAAGCCACGGCTACGGTAAGAGAAGAAAGTGGTTGCCTGTTTTTAATACTATGCTTTGCCCGTAATACACGTCCGAGGTTAACAACTTCCCGTGCCATATTCATACGAGTCACGAGAGATGGGTTTTCGAAGGAACTATCGGGGACCGGATAATCGCACAAGTGAACAGAGACCGGTGCATCGGGATTTACTTCCCGGACAAGGATCTGATAAATTTCTTCTGCCAGAAAGGGAAGAATGGGTGCCAGCACTTTTGAAAATTCTACCAATACCCTATAGAGGGTAGCATAGGCATTGTTTTTGTCGTTATCATTTTCAGATTTCCAGAATCTGCGTCTGGAGCGACGTATGTACCAGTTGGTGAGATCATCAATAAACTGTATAACCGCAGGTACGACATTATAGAGGCGGAAAGCTTCCATTTCCTGTTGTATTTTTTTAAGAAGATCTTCTAAATCTGACAGTATCCATTGGTCGAGTTCATTTTCTGAAATAAGATTTTCCCCTGGCTTCCAGCTTAGTTGCCCTTTTTCGGCATCTGCATTGGCGTAGGTTACAAACAGGCTCAAAGCATTCCAGAGAGGTAGCAGAACCGAACGGACCATTTCATTCACACCCGCTTCACTAAACTTTAGGTCACCGGCCTTAACAGCGGCGGAGTCAATCATAAAAAGACGGATTGCATCAGCTGAAGTGATGTCGATTAGCTTATTAGGATCAGGGTAATTCTGCAGACGTTTGGACATTTTCTGTCCGTTTTCGGCAAGAATAATCCCGTTAATAATAACGTTTTTAAAAGCGGGCTTTTGGAACAAGGCCGCGCCAAGTACCGTAAGGGTGTAGAACCATCCTCTGGTTTGATCAAGGCCTTCAGCAATAAAGTCTGCGGGAAAAGTTTTTTCAAACTGCTCTTTGTTTTCAAATGGGTAGTGTTTTTGGGCATAGGGCATGGAGCCGGACTCAAACCAGCAGTCAAGTACTTCAGGTGTTCGACGATATACCTTGCCATTAGGGTCAAAGGTTTTTCCATCACTGGTTTTTATTTCCAGAGGGTCCACCAGATGTTTGTGCAGGTCTTTGACGTCTTGCCCGGTTAAGCGCTCCAGCTCTTCTACACTGCCAACACAAATTTGTTCACCGTCGTCAGCCATCCATATGGGGATAGGGGTTCCCCAAAATCGGTTCCGACTCAGGTTCCAGTCTCGGGCACCTTTGAGCCAGTTCCCAAAACGGCCATGTTTAATATGCTCCGGTATCCAGTTTATTTGTTCGTTACAAGCTATCATCCACTGTTTTAAGGTTTTGGTTTCACCTTCGGGAGAAGTTATCTCTTTTTCCAGATTGAGGAACCAGGTTTTGAGGGCCCGATACAGCAGAGGGACATCGGTGCGATAACAATGGGGGTAGCTGTGGACGATGGTATCTTGTTTGAATACCCGTCCTTTTGCTTTAAGCCATTGTATAATAGATTTGTCTGCTTCTTTTGCACCCAGTCCTTCCCATTCACTCACCAGGGAAGTGAAACATCCTTGTTCATCAAGAGGATCAAAAAGACCGAGACCATGTTTATCGCCAAGCTGAAAATCTTCTTCACCAAATGAAGGGGCAATATGCACAGCACCGGTACCATCTTCTGTAGAAACAAAATCAGCCAGGATTACTGTGTATTGTTTGGGGGATAGTTCGGGAGCGTACGTCATGAGCGGTTCGTATTGCTTCCCTTCGAAATCCTTACCGATACGGCGCTCAAGCACTATCGCGTCTTCACCAAAAACGGTGGTCATACGCTGTTCTGCAACCCAGAATTTTTTCCCCTCTTGCTCAACCAGGACATAGGTGATATCAGTGCCCATGGCAACAGCCAAATTACTGGGAAGTGTCCAGGGAGTGGTTGTCCATACCAGGAGCGACGTGTCTTCGCCTTTAAGTGGCATAATTAAGGTTAAAGAGGGGTCTTGCCGGTCTTTGTAGCCTTGATTGGTTTCAAAATTGGAGAGGGGTGTAGCAAGGGCCGGACTATAGGGTTGAATGCGGTAGCCCTGATATATAAGGCCTTTTTTAAAACATTCATTAAAAACCCACCAAACCGATTCCATAAAATCCCGGTCCATGGTTTTGTAGTCGTTTTTAAAGTCTACCCAGCGTCCCATTTTATCAACGGTGTGTTCCCACTCAGAGGTGTATTCGAGGACCGAACTACGACAGGCTTCATTGAAATTTCCTATCCCGTATTCATTAATCTCCTGAATGCCAGAGAGTTTTAACCGGTCTTGAATAAGGCTTTCGATGGGAAGGCCGTGGCAGTCCCAGCCGAAACGACGCTCTACCCGTTTACCTTTCATGGTCCAGTACCGGGGAACAATATCTTTAATAGTGCCTGCAAGTAAATGGCCGTAATGAGGAAGGCCCGTTGCAAACGGAGGGCCATCGTAAAAAGTAAATACATTATCGGTACTCTTTTCTTCGACGGATTTGGTAAAGGCTTCATCGGCTTGCCATTTGGCAAGGATGTCTTTTTCGATTTGGGGGAAGCTTTTGTTTTTATCTATTGGTCGAAACATTGATTTATCCATTTTCTTTTACAAAGGTTTTGATAAGGGTAACCAGGTTTGGTTCTGCTTTGGCTGCAGTTGCTATTATGCGGTCAATATCAACAGGCTCAAGCGCGTCAGGAAGGCAGGCATCGGTAATAACACTAAGGCCCACAACTTTAAGCCTTGCATGTACTGCAGTAATAACTTCAGGAACCGTTGACATACCAATAACATCTGCACCTATTATCTTTAACATACGGTATTCGGCTGCTGTTTCAAGGCAAGGGCCCGACATACAGGCATAGACGCCTTTTTGTATGGGAATACCCTTTTCCAGAGCGATGGCTGTTATTTTGGTGATATATTCTTTTGTATAAGGCTCACACATATCGGGGAAACGGGGTCCGAGCTTATGGTAGTTTTTGCCAATGAGTGGATTTTGCCCAAGAAGATTTATATGGTCTGTTATGACCATGATGTCTCCAGGGAGAAATTGGTGATTGAGGCCCCCGCAGGCATTGCTGACAATAAGGGTTTCTATGCCCAGGGCTTTCATGACGCGAACCGGAAAGGTGATTTCCTGCATGGAATATCCCTCATAAAAATGAAAGCGTCCTTGCATGGCGACAACGGGCTTGCCGGAGAGGGTACCCAGTATGAGTTTCCCGGAATGGCCCTCAACAGTGGATGTGACAAAATGAGGGATGTCTTCATAGGGAATGCAGGTTTGCTCTTCAATTAAATTTGCAAGAGAGCCCAATCCAGTTCCCAGAATAATGCCCGTTTTAGGTGTTAAATCACATTTAGCAGTAATTGCTTTTTTAGATTCTTCGATTTGTGTTAACAACTCCATTTTTTGTCCCTTTTCAGATTGAAAAAAATTTGAGAAAGATTATTTCTCAATCAACAGTCATGAGTTCATAAAATACTTTAAAAAGTCATTCCGGCTTGTCCGGAATCAAGCTTTGTTAAGTATTTTGCCCATACAGCAGATTCCGGACAAGCCGGAATGACTGTATTTAGAGAACCCCTTTTACGAGGGGCATTTCTAAAGACCTGGATAATTTAGAAAATTTCTTAAGAAAATGGGCCTGCCAGCCCCCCTTTACAGCCAGCATTGCTTTTATTATTTCTCGGATAAATTTGATTAATCTTTTATGAGTACGGATTTACAACAAACAGGGTATGTTTTTAATGAGGTCTTCATTAATCATGTGCTAAGCCCTGGGCATCCCGAAAGCCCTGAGAGACTGATAAAAATTCAAAAAAGGCTTAAAAATTCAGGTCTTATTAAAGAATTAAAGCAAGTTGAGGCCTTAAGTGATTCCTCAGAATTTATAGCTTCCATTCATTCTCCTTCCCATATTGAAAGCGTTAGTAAGCTGGAAGACTCAGGACCAATCGCAAAACTTGCCATAAATTCTGCATTGGGAGCAGTAAGGGATGTATGTGAAGGAAAATTAATTAACGCATTCTGTGCAATACGGCCTCCTGGGCATCACTGCCATAATAATGGGGCCCACTTTGATGATTATGGCCAGGGAGAGGGTTTTTGTTTTTATAACAATATTGCCATTTCGGCTCGCTATGCCCAGCAAGTGTATAAGTTGGAAAGAATACTGATTATTGATTGGGATTATCATCATGGCAATGGTACAGAATGGGCCTTTTATAACGATCCTTCGGTGTTGTTTTTTTCTACTCATGACTTGTACGGTTATCCGGGCACCGGTAGTGCTGAGCGTATTGGAGAAGGTGATGGCGAAGGTTATAATTTAAACGTTCCCCTTGAACAAGGTGCCTGGGATACAGATGCACTCAGAGCCTTTGAAAAAAAGCTCCTTCCTGCAGCAGACAGCTTTAAGCCCCAATTAATACTGGTCTCAGCAGGTTTTGATGCCCACATGGCAGACCCCTTAGGTACCTTTAATTTCTCCGACAGTGGTTTTGCAAAACTCAGCCAGGTAGTAACAGATATTGCCAGACGTCATACAGGTGGCAAACTTATTTCCTTCCTTGAAGGAGGCTATAATGTGGATAGCCTGGCAAACGCAGTAGAGGCCCATGTGGGAGTACTGGTAGAAGAAGCTGGCAAAAGATAATCAACCCAAAGATTTACTTTTAAGGGTAACTCTTGATTTTGGGCAAATTAAATTCCCTTTTCACCTTTTCGCAAAATCGCTTTTAAGATATTTTAGTGTTTGAACTGGGGAAATATCTGGAATGCTAAAACGAACTCTCGAGCAAATGTTGTTGAAATACCTTAGCCAGGTGTCAGAAGAAAAGTGTTTTTGCTGTGTAAAAGATGTTGAGGCCTTAAGCAGTCAAGAATTACTGACACTTGCTCACAAGGTTGAAGACCAGTATATGGGACTTTTTGTGCAGCTTATCAAGTCTTCACAGAATCGCCATGAAATGTTTCAAAAGCTGATGGGTGAACATGAAGAAACCAACCGTTGGCTGGTCGATTCTTTTTTCAGCCGATACATGAAACAAGTAATACCACAAGAAGAGGACCTTTCTTATTATAACCCTATCCTCCTTTATCTACCACCAGAAACTTTCGAGGACCTAGCCTTTGTACAATCACGACAACATTTCTTTTTACGGCAGACTGCAGAGACCATAAACGAATACCTGAGTGATGTGTTTGATATAGACGCACAATTTGTACCCGGTGAACAGGAAAAAGCCTGGCAGATATTTTGGAATATGGTGGTACAGGCCGATTTTGCTCACTAAAATCCTCAATTCATGTTTATCGCTTATTATCCAGACATAAGAGTATTTGAGTGACGCACCCTTTTCCCCCAATCCGTTCGAGTTTATCTTCCGGAAAAGAAGACGCAGAAACCGGAACTTCCACTAAGACCCAGGCAAGCTTTCGCGTAGTACTCTTTAATGACGAGAGCCATACCTATGATTACGTAGTTGAATTATTGACCCAATGTTGTGAACTTTCTAAGGACGCCGCGTTCCGCTGTGCGGTGGAGGTGGATGTGAGTGGCCGGACCATTGTGTATTACGGGACCAACCAGGCCTGTAATGATGTATGCGCTAAGATTTTGAGTTATGGTGCTGACCACCGGCTACCCCACAGTACCGGCAGTATGCAGGCAGAAGTACAAGGCCTGAATTAGTTAGTTGTTGTTCAAAACTACCCCTTTTTCACCGCAGAGACGCAAAGAACGCAAAGTTTACGCAAAGAAGAAGGGAAAATTATTTTTTT
The DNA here is from genome assembly GCA_015232855.1 of Fibrobacteria bacterium. GTDB lineage: Bacteria > Fibrobacterota > Fibrobacteria > UBA11236 > JADFYW01 > JADFYW01. Next base: position 13,114 of record JADFYW010000007.1, on the reverse strand, counting down.
TAATAACATACATATCAATATGTTGCATTACAATTTGTTTTTAATACCCTTTGCGAAACCTCTGCGTTCTTTGCGCCTTTGCGGTGAGTTTTTTACTTTTGAACAAGAATCAGTTAGTTCCTGTTCAAAAAAACCGGTTTTAATTACCAAGTCATTCCCGATTCTTTATATAATACTGCATCAGTTGATTAGTGGAACTATCATGGATAAAGTCCATCTGTTTTTCTTTCACCGCCTCATCCAGTTCTGATAGAATTTTTTTGGCCAACTGCTTTCCCAGTTCCACCCCCATCTGATCATAGCTGTTAATGTTCCAGATAATACCCTGAACAAAAATTTTATGCTCATACATGGCAACTAATGCCCCAAGGGTCTCCGGGGTAATTTTCTTTACTAACAATGAGTTGGTGGGACGGTTCCCCGGGAAAACTTTATGGGGAATAAGCGCTTGTATTTTTAGCTTCGCCTCTTTTGCAGGTACCCCGGAATCTGCAAATTGTTGTTCAAGCTCTTTACTAACGATATCCCGGCTTTTTCCATTCATGAGCGCTTCGGTTTGCGCAAAAAAGTTTGACATCAATATCTGATGGTGCTGGCCAACCGGGTTATGTGAATTTACAACTCCGATAAAATCGCAAGGAATAATTTTTGTCCCCTGGTGGATAAGCTGATAAAAAGCATGCTGCCCATTGGTACCTGGCTCTCCCCAGATAATGGGACCCGTCTGGTAAGTGATTTGGTTCCCTTGTTTATCAATATATTTTCCGTTAGACTCCATGTCTCCTTGTTGGAAATAAGCGGAAAAACGATGAAGATACTGGTCGTAAGGGAGTATCGCATGGGTTTCATACCCATAAAAATTATTGTACCAGATTCCAAGCAAGGCAAGTATCACCGGCAGGTTCTTTTCAAGGGGGGCTTCCCGGAAATGATTATCCATCTCATGGGCCCCGGACAAGAGCTTTTTATAATTATCAAACCCGATATTTAACGCAATGGAAAGCCCAATAGCCGACCAAAGGGAATAGCGTCCCCCTACCCAATCCCAAAATACAAACATATTATTGGTATCGATGCCAAAGGCGGATACTGCTTCTTTATTGGTCGACAAGGCAACAAAATGCAAAGCTATGGCCTCTGGGTTATTATCAAAATGACTCAACACTGCTTCTTTAGCGGTATTGGCATTTGTCATTGTCTCCTGGGTGGTAAAGGTCTTGGAGGCCACAATAAATAGTGTCTCTTCAAGATTAATTTTCTTCAGCGTTTCTATGATATGGGTGCCATCGATATTTGATACAAAATGCACTTCCGGGCCATCTGCATAAGCTTTGAGTGCCTCAGTTATCATTACAGGGCCAAGGTCAGAGCCCCCAATACCTATATTCACCACTTGTTTTATGGCTTTCCCCCCCATACCTTTCCATTCGCCGGAACGTACTCGTTCGCAGAAATCTTTCATCTGTTCCAAGACACCATTTATATCAGGCATAACATCTTTCCCATCGAACTCAACAGGAGTACCGGAAAGATTCCGCAGAGCGGTATGCAATACCGCCCGACCTTCAGTACAGTTTATTTTTTTACCCGAAAACATCTCTTCCCGGCTAGACACAATACCGGAGTGTTCCGCAAGCTCAAACAACAGTCTCAGAGTATCTGAAGTAACCAGGTTTTTACTATAATCCAAAAAGATACCACAAGCTTCCACAGATAATTCACTGGCCCGGGAGGGGTTTGATTTAAAAAAATCAGCCATATGGCATGAAGAAAAATTATTGTAGTGATCTTGCAGGTCTTGCCAGGCATTTTTAGCAGCAGTATCAGGTATCATAGAGCATATTCTCCTTAATTAATTCCCGTTCAATATTGAACAGTTTTGACGCAAAGGACGCAAAGAACTCGCAAAGAAGTTATAATAAACATTATTTATAACTGTATACATTCACATATGTTGCACTATATTTTTTAAATATGACCCTTTGCGAATCCTCTGCGGCTTTGCGTCTCTGCGTCAAAATAGTGTTGTTCTGAACAGGGACAAATTAAAAACTAAGAGCCGTTTCAAAGGCCATATTCGTTTGTGCCTCAAGCTTCCCGGATTCACTGCGTGTAAAAGAAGTGATATTAGTTACTGTGAGCATCAGATTTGCACTCATATCTACTCCTACAGAATAGCCGTAATAAGTATAGATACTGGACTCAAAGAAACCGTCCGAAGAACCCGCTTCACCGTCAGAATTTCGGTCTTCTCCTACTCTTTCTTTTACCCAAAAAATTTTCCCGGCCCCAAGTTTTGGTATCAGATTGGTAATAGATTCTCCCAGACTCGCCTCTCCGGTATAACCATGGGTTTTTTTCCCCTCATCCGGAAACATCATTTTGTAAGAACCCCCAACATTTACCAGGCCTTTTAAGTCAACACCCGCTGATCCGAAAATTCCTTTGGAAATCTGGGAAGAATTCGACCAGTATTTTTCTTCTTTTGTAAGCATACGACCCTGGAAAATATTTGCTCTTTCAGCTTCATATAACGCATTAAAATGCCCTGGAAAAAATGGCTGCTTAAGAATACGGTATTGTAATGAAGCATTCACCGGACCCATCGTAGCTCTGGCCCCAGGAAAAATAATACCATATCCACCATCAAAAAAGCTATCACTGTTCTGATACATCTGAAAGGCTACTTCAGAAAATACATCAAGAGTGAAAAGAGCCATACTCACAATCGGTACTCCGGCATCAAAACTGATAAGAGAAAATTGATCACCATTACTAAACTCATCTTTTAAAACTTGTGATGCAGAACTATCGATAGCATTTCTTCTTAAGATACTCGCTCTTGTGGTCGCATCAGGATCATAAACTGTAGTATCTGTGATAGAGGGTGCACCTGAACACTCCCATTTATTATTGGGACTGATATCCAATCCATCCGGACAATTATCTCCATCCCTGTCGGGCAGGCTTCCCAACTGATTGATGTCGGTTACCATAGTTCCGCCAATCCTCAATTTACTCAAGATGGGTAATCCAAGTTTCCCAAGAGGTGCTATACTTGCTCTCGCTCCAATAACACCTTCACCCCTGAAAAGTTCCTGATAATTATTAAGTACAACCTCAATCCCCATATCAAAGAAAGGGATGTGATTTATCTGTCCATGAAAACCAAGAAGTTTGCGGTCGGGATAGAGAGCTGTATTTCCATAACCTTCCATGATTAAGCCATAACCCAGCGTAATACCATCCAGTGAACCCGCTTTCAAGTAAAGTGTCTCTCCGGGTTGTCCCCATCTCACATAATAGATTTTCCGAAGAATACTGTTCATGCCGTTATCAAAAGAATCAAACTCCCAACCATAGGAATCAAACTGCTGCTGCTCATTCATGAATAATTCCAAGTCAAAGGCTACTCCCAATTTTCCAATGGACAGTTCTGGTCGAAAATTTAAACGGGTCCAGGTCTGACCGTCTTTGGTCATGGTTCCAAAAGTAAGGCCTGGCTTAAATTGCAGCCCCTCACCACCTTCTGCCTCTTCTTCTTTTGCCGGGGTTTCTTCAGGTTTTTTCTCGGTTGTGCCAGACGATGCAGGCACGGGAGAAGGAGACATTGCTTTTTTTGGAGTAGCTGAAGGAGCTTTGAGAGGTTTTTTCTCTTCAGAAGGCTTCGGTGCCTGGGCCTCAGATGCGGCTGGCGGTTCAGGAGAAGTTGCCGTTTCTTCTGTAAGGCTGTCTGAAGAAGCTGCAGAATCTGTTTCCTGAGCCTGATTTGAGTCAGCAGCTTGTATTTCTTTTACCAGTTTTTCTTCTTCTTCTTGTGAAGGGTATACCTCGGGCTGAACTTCATCAGCTTGAACCTCCCCAACCTCAGGCACGGTTCCAACTTCTTCTTCGTAAGTTTCCAGATTTGTCGGAGCATTATCTGGATTTCCTGCCTCAGCAGGTGGTGATACAACCGGGGTATTCCCTTCCTGAGCAAATGAAATGCCAGTGATTAATATACAGAGAACAAGTGCCTTAATCATATTATTTATCTTCCTTTTTACAAAAAATTTCGCAAGTAGTATTATCCTTCGCAAATATAAAAACACCAGGAAAGATTTTAATTAGATTCTGGTTAAAATTGTATAAATAAACTTTGAAATCATGCCTTACCCGATAGAAGATAAACTTGTCATTGCCGTAGCTTCAAGCGCCATTTTTGATTTAGGTGAAGCAGACACTGTTTTTACGACACAAGGAGAGGATTCTTACCGGAAATACACACGGGAGAAAGAGACTTCTCCCTTTAAAAAAGGCCCCGCTTTCACCTTTATTCAGAATCTCCTCTCTGTAAATAATCCCCAAACACAGTTTGAACCCATTGAAGTCATCCTCCTTTCTAAAAATGATGCGGACACCGGGAATCGTGTTTTTAATTCGCTACAGCATTATAAACTGCCCATAACCCGGGCAGCTTTTACCTGCGGACGAAAACCGTTCACGTATTTGTCTTCTTTTAAAGCCTCTCTTTTTCTTTCAGCAAACAAAGAGGATGTCATCGACGCTGTACGGGAAGGTTGGCCTGCTGGCATTATCATGGCTTCCGGACCCGTTCCAGAAAATACCGAACCCGGCAAAGAAGAACTAAAATTGGCTTTCGATTTTGACGGCATTATTGCAGACGACTCCTCTGAACAGGTTTATCAAAAAGAAGGACTGGACGGATTTCAGCGGCATGAAAAAGCCTTGTCAAATACTCCTCTATCACCTGGCCCCCTTATGCGTCTCCTTGAAAAGATATCGGGCATCCAACAAAAAGAATTTGAAAAACAAAAAACAGAACCCCATTACAAGCCCAAAATCCGTACCGCTATAATAACATCACGCATGGCACCTGCTCATCAACGGGTCATCCATACACTGAGGCATTGGGGTATACATATTGATCAGGCGTTTTTCATGGGCGGTATTTCTAAAAGCAATTTACTCTCAGAGCTGCAACCGCATATTTTCTTTGATGATCAGCTGGACAATTTATCAGACATCAATGCCTCAATGGCCATGGTCCATGTCCCCTATGGAGTGATAAACCGTTAAATGAGGCGACTCTACCTAAAACTTACCCTTATTGTTTTTCAAATTGGGTATTTAACTTTATCTGTACCAGGGTATACTCATTCTGATAACATCTCCGGCTTCGAAGGGAAGAACATTCGAAGCATACAAATAAAAGGCCTTTCTCATACTAAGCCCTGGATTGTGTACCGTGAATTATTAACGAAGCAAGGAAATCTCTACCAGGATGCAACATTTCAGTTTGATATCAAAGCACTTGAAAAACTGGATATTTTTGCTGATGTATCTCCTGAAATAACAGAGAAAGAAGGACAACTTGAAATAATCCTTTTGGTGAAAGAACTCCCACCCTTTATCCCCCATCCAACCGCTGAAGTTACCGAAGAGAATGGCCTCAGTTTCGGGGGAGGAATATTGGGAACCAATTTATGGGGGCGAAACCACTACATTGAAGGAACCTACAAAACAGGTTTACATCAAAAGGCAGTAAAGCGTCTCAGCCTGGAATATTCAATCCCCAGAATCCTGCATAAAAGAGTTGAGATGCGTTTGTGGCTTGCTGATGAGAGAAGAAAAAATGTTCTGGAAGAATTCAGGGAAGACCCCTATCAGGTAGCCAGACTTCAATTATTTCCCACCCTGATGTATACTGAATCTTTCCGACTAAAGGCCGGTTTTGAATCTTGTATGGAATGGTTTCAAGCTGATAGAGATTCCATTACGTTATCTCCTCAAAATAGAGACTTTCTCCCAAGTGTTGGCGTCTCTGTTATTTTTGATTCAAGAGATTATGCAGGAAACCCCACAAAAGGGTTCTTCGGTGAGTTAGGTATATTCAATTTTGGAGGTCTGCTCGGAGGCCCATCAGATTTTTTACAGACCATAGCAGATTTCCGGATATATCAACCCTTAACAGGCCGCCAGCATATTCTCCTTTCTCAATTACTCACCCTTCAATCAGGGAGCTTAAATAACACACTCCCGAGATACCGCAGATTCTGGCTTGGCGGAGCGAATTCTGTAAGAGGATTTGAGCTGGATGAACAGAGAGGAGCCAACCAGGCCCTTTTTACCTTAGAATACCGGTTTCTTCTCATGAAACCACGAGTTATTCCTCTTTTTTTATTTGACTGGTATCTTGATTTGGGATTACAGCCAATTGTTGCCGTGGATGCAGGTACAACCTGGGATAATTTTTCAGATAAAAAACAATGGTTGGGAAGCATTATCACTGGTGCACAAATATTAGTACCTTATATTCAGATGATCCGGCTTGAGTGGGGCATCGTTCCTTATTGGCATGATGACCGACTTTCCATTTCTTTTCATTTTTCGGCAATCGACAAACCCACTGCACAACGCTTCAGGAGACGATGAGCTAAATGAACAAAAAAAGACAAAAAAAAGAGGTTTTTTTAGCTTTTCCTATTAGCTTTTAACTCATAGCGCCCATGAAAAAATTAAATATCCATCCCTTTCTTCTGATATCAATAGTATTCTCTCTGTTGGTATCCTGTTCTTCAACAAGGGGTCCTCTCGCTTACCGAAGTTTTGCAGAAGCCTTCAATTTACATGGGTATTGTAAATCCAATAAAATCACATCCTCAAACCTGCAGAGCGCTGATTCACTCATGCGTGCAGCGGACAAATCAATTAAAGATGATGATATGGAACAAGCCTACTGGCAATCAGATATGGCTGCCATACTTTACAAACTCAGTATTGCCGAATCCCAGCTTACTCAATCACAAACCCAGTTTGTGGAATTAAAACTGGCAGTAGAAAAAGACCGAGAACATCTCATCAGTTTATCAGAAGTGTTTGAAGAAATTAAAGCCTTGAGGCGGCCATGAAATTTTTTTTGTCTTCTCTTCTCTCACTAACCGCAGCAACATGTTTATGGGCGGGCAATACTAAACCCTCTAAGACAGATTCCGTTTCAACAGTCAAATCCGCCTCTATTGCCAAAAGCCCCCTGGTAATCTACCGGGATAATCTCAACGAGGCCTATAAAAAAGTCCAATCTGATAATTATGATTTCCCTTCGTTATATTTCGATGCTATCGCCAGGCTTGACGAGGTTTCTATGGTCTATCAAAAAGACCCGGGAAACAAATATCTTCCCCTGATGATAAAGTCCTGTTCTCTTTATGTAGAAACCGCTGTTAAGCAATTACATGTTTTGGAATACCGTATTAAAACACGTAGCCTCCAGGCGACAAAAGATTCTGTCCTTAATAAACTAGCCGACACATATAAAATGATTAACAGTATCGAACGGGGATATTCAACTAATTTGAAACAAAATCTTAAACTTGAAAAACAAAAAGCACTAAAACGCCAGGAAGAAGCCAGAACAAAATTTCAAATGTTGCAATCTGATTTTATAAATGTAAAAAAAGACGCTCGCGGTATAATTCTTTCCATGTCAGATATTCTTTTTGATGTTGGCAAAGCCTCCCTTACCCAGGAACTCAAAACAAATCTGGCTAAAATCGCCGGTATTCTTTTTGTTTATAAAGAAGCAAGTATCATTGTGGAGGGCCATACCGACAGTACCGGTTCAGAAGAATTTAATCAAAAGCTTTCTGAACGCAGAGCTATCCGGGTTATGGATTTTCTCATTGAACAGGACATTGATAAAAATAGACTTAAAGCAGCGGGATATGGCTTTTCCAAGCCCGTAGCAGAAAATGCAACTGAAGAGGGCCGCCAAAAAAACCGTCGTGTTGATTTGATTGTCTCAGAGCCCAACCCTTCACCCTGAATTTTATGCATAATTATAACATCCTTCAATCATGACCTAAATACATAAATCTATGCGAACCCTGTTTCTTTTTGCTTTTTATTGGCTCACCATAAACAGCTATGCTATGAGTAAAATCGAAGTCGTGAAATATCTGGAAAAAAAAACAGGAGTAAGAAAGTTTAATTTTCTGTATCTTGATTTAAATGGAGACAACGAAAAAGATCTTCTAGCCTGTGAAGCCGTAACTAAAAAAGAGAAACGCCAATATTACTGTATTCTCAAGCAAAAAGATACCTATACTGTAATCGGGGAACTTCCTCTCGTAGAAGACCAATTTACACGACTTGCCAGCAAACATAATGGCTATTTTGATTTTTTAGTATACATGCCTATAAATACAAAAAAAGGTCGCATTCTCCGATATCAGCATGATGGTTCCACTTATATTGCAGTATCATCCACAACAGTTAGTAAGCATTTTGTTAAACTGTTGAAGCAAACCGACCCCTGAGTTTAGAGGAATGTTTCCCGATAACGACAGATATCAATGCGAAAGAGAGCTTGGAAGCGGGGCCATGGGCACGGTATATCTCGCAAAAGACACCAAGCTCAAAAGAAACGTTACTATTAAAGTTCTGCATCCGCACCTTCTGGTGAAAGATACATTGCGAAAACGGTTTCTAAACGAAGCGCGCGCCATCGCTTCTGTTAACCATCCAAACATCGTTTCCCTGTATGATGTTGTTGATGGAGAACACCCGTTTTTAGTGATGGAATACATTCAGGGCCATACCCTTGAGCATTATCTCGCAAAGAACGCCTCGCTTCCCAATTTAGTTCTTTTTGAATTAACACAACAATTACTGGAAGGTCTGGCTGCTGCCCATGAGTCCCATATTATCCACCGGGATATTAAGCCATCAAACATTATTATTGACCCTCGTGGTTATGTTAAAATTACCGACTTCGGCGTAGCACATATCTTAAATCAAGACACGCTAACCGTATCAGGCCAAATTCTGGGAACGCCCCAGTATATTTCTCCGGAAGTAGTTAAAATGGGTTGTCTCTCAGATAAATCAGACCTTTTTTCTGCAGGGTGCCTTTTATACCGTGCTGCTACGGGTACGTCTCCTTTCCCGGGAGACAATCCCCATCATGTAATGCAGAACATCTGTAATACCTCCCCCCAAGAGCCCTCAGAACAAAATCCAAAGATCTTTGCTGTTCTTGGCGAAACTTTTATTTCCCTACTTGCCAAAAAGCCTGAAGAACGTCCTGCTATCAAATCGATTCAGGATAAATTAGTTCGTTTTATTACAGAAAGTGAACTCCAGGTTTCCAGGCAAAACCTATTGGACTATACATCGTCTCCAGCCGACTACACCCGAAAAGAAAACCACATTCTTTATAGCTATTACCATAAAAAAGCCCAGAAAGCAGAGCGCAATGGAAATACCACCCAGGCCCACAGGTATTTCTATCAGGCAGGATTATTCAATGAGGACTCAGGTACTAAAAAATGGGTACAACAAAAGAGCTTTTCCTTTAATAAAACTGCCTTCTTATCATTCCTTGCAGGTGTATGTTGTCTTGGGTTATTTGCTTTTCTCTTTTATGATGGACTTTTTCAAAAAGAAAATGTGACTCATGCTAACAGCCAGATACAGGAACCCTTAGTTTTATCTGCAGACACCATAATAACAAAGACCAAAATTGAAGTCTCGGATACAGAAAGCGTTGTTACACAACCTCCCACAACAAAACCTTCTCCCAAAGGCTTTCTTCTGATAAAAACCCGCCCCCCCTTTGCGCAAATTTTTCTGGGAGGCAAAGACCTGGGAAAAACTCCTCTCTCTACTCCCACCAGAATAAACGCTGGAATTTACAAACTCGTGATACAGAAAAAGGGCTGTAAAACATTACAAAAAACAATACGTATATCAAAAAATGATACTCTGATACTGGCTTTTGAGCTTGAACGTATCGATTTAGAGTAACGAAAAGGAAACGACTGCTCTTAAAAGACCGACTGTTTTTTTTCGGTTTTTTGCCTATATTTAGTATATGCACCAAAAACTTCTCCTTAAAAATCGATTTTTCCTAAAAACTACAAGCTTTTTGGTCGTTTTTATCTGGTCCGGCTTATGTGCATATTGCGACACCGTCTCTGATATCAGTTCAAAAATCCGCAAACATTTTGAATGGGGAGAATACGACAGTCTCATAATTGAACTTCCAGCGGTTCTTTTAAATGATAACTTAAAACCAGAACCCAAACAGAAGGCCAATTTTCTTAAATACCTTGGTCTTGCAAACTTTATGAAAGGAGATACCACCAAAGCCAGTCTCTACTATCTTAAGGCACTGAACCTTCAGGGAGATATAAACCTGGATTCATTTTTTGTGGACAAGAAAGCCACTGACTTTTTTCTTTCAATCAAAAAAAACTGGTCCAATAAGCACCTCTCTAATACCGAACATCCCTTGTCTAACAGTTCTACCGATTCAGTTCAATTATTAAAAATGAACACTACTACCTCACCTCTGCCCTCTTCTCATAATCAAGAGACCCCTGAGCACCAAAATAGGGCCGGGACAACCCTTCAAAAACCCTCAACTTTTCCAAGACAGAGCTTTTGGAATACCGGTAAGGTTATTGGCATTACCACTTTCGCCGCAGCTGGCATAGTGGGGTATTTGAGTTACCGGCAGTACAGACTGGGAGAAGAAAATTACCAGGCCGTACAGGATGCATCTGCTTTAGGGCTCACAGACCTCCGACGAGAAAAAGAAGAAGACCTTAAACGAAATGATACCATGACCCTGATGTATGGGGGAGGCGCAATGCTCCTCACCGGCCTTAGTTTATTTTTCTTTTTTTGGAACAATACAGATGCCCCCCTCTATCCGGATGACACGGCCTTCCAGATTAAATACTCTCCTATACTTGTCCCTTCTGCTATGCATACTTTTCCTGGTTTCCAAATTCAGATACAGGAGCGGTTTTGAAAATCCCTAAGACCGCTATTTTGTGCTTCTGGCTATTGTTCAGCCTTTCTTTTTTTATTTCCTGTGAAATTCATGATACCGGAAACATCCCGCTTATGCCTGAAGCACTTGATACTTCCTGGCAAGATACGATTGTTGAGTCTGAAAGTGATACGCTATTTAAAACCACCTTTGATACCATATACCAGAAGGTTACACCGGTAAAAGTATCTCAACAGAGCCTGGTACCCGACAGCTTTTCTGCCCAGGATACACTCAATAAGACGGAATTTTTCCTGAAAAAAAAATCTGGTTACCAGCGTTCCCACCATCTGGTAATTAAATGGCTAAGCCAGGATTCAGCAAGTGATACGCTTACTTATACTATCGACAGCCTGGTGTACGATTGGCCACCCGATACATCAACTTACGACACAACCACAATCATCACGGGGATTATTTCTTTTGATACAGCCAGCCTTGAGGATACCCTGCAAAGAGATACCCTTCAGGATATGAGTTTCCAGGGAGAAGATACCCTTTCCACATTAGTCGGTTATAATTCAAAATATCTCCCAGACTCAGGCTCAATTTCCTTTTTTTATATCGACACGATTCGCGGTAAAGCCGGGTTGGTAGATTCTATTTTTGGTACCCGGCAAATAACCCGTAGCTATATCAGGAAAATTACAGGCGACACATTGCTGGTTTTACAAGATACGGTATCATTTTCAATCCCCGAACGAATAACCCAGTCTGACTCTTTTGTTGTCAGGGAGCGGGAAGTCAAAAAGAACGGACCCTTTACTAACCTGACGGCCCAATACTCTGAGATAGCCAATCCCCTCACAAACATTGATATTACTATCCCTGACACCAATCTCCCGGTTGTGAGTTTCGATTCAACTGATTTTTGTTTATGGAACATAGATACCCTTTCTCTGCCTGGTTCATATACCTGGGACCGGGAGACTCATGAGGTTAGTTTTTCTCTCCCGCTTCCTTATTTCCCAGACACCATCTTTCTTAATACGGTTGCAGGGGAAATATTTCTTTTAGGTGAAAGCGGAAACATTTTTCGTTTACCATATAACGTACATCACCGTTTTCAGGGTTTTATTCCATCGGGTTCTTCAATAGAGGATTTCTGGCGGGTACCCCAAAACGAAGATAAATTTACCGAGAATACAGGGGTATTTGCCCTTACCAGTGACATTAGTGGAAACGACCCTCTCTTCGACGACTCCCTTAGTTTTGTAAGCAGCAGGTTTCAACTGGAAAATGATTTCCAATTTGATCTCCGCCTGGATCTGCCTGCCAACCGGCGTGAAGGATATACGGTTGCCCTTTTTGTTTCTGAGGACAGTATTCCCGCAGCACTCAACTTCGGCAAAGGTTTTGAAGTCATCTCCCCAGGCACCGGAGTTTATTTCCATATGTCCTCTGGAGTAGATATCGTATATGCCTTTTCTTATTATTACGATCAACGTCGTATCATGCAAAATATCCCTTTGGATGTTGTATTCAGACTGGAGCGAAAAAACAAAGACTTCTCTATAAGCTGGGATAGATTTAATACTGAAGTATTTGAAGAATTCTATTCTGTAGAGCACCATGCCAGCCGCTCAATTCCTTCTAAACTCTATTTACATCTGTTACTGGGTAATCATACCAGTAAAAATGAATTTGTCACCATTGAATGGGATAGCTTTGTCATTCACCAGGGAAAGGTCATCCTACCATGATGCGCTTAAGACAATATACCATACAGGGAACAACGGACTACCCTCTTACTCTGCCACTGGTACTCATTGGCAGTGCAGAAGACGCAGACATTCAACTCAAAGACAAAACACTGCCTCCCGTTGCCGCCAAACTGATCAAAGAAGAAAAGGGATATCGGCTGGAAAATCCGGACAAGCTAAAAAAGATTCTTTTAAACGGGAAGCAGATAAAGGCCGCCCAGCTCATGCCTGGAGACCGCCTGGAAATTGCCTCTTTTATTTTTATTTTCGAACTTACAGAAAAACCTTCTGAAAGGATAACGAACACCACTCCTGTTGCATCGGAAGCAACGGTATTCCTAACAGAGTCTGCTTCGGAATTTTACCAGAGCCTTACCCGTTTTGCCCAGGCAGCAGGGGAGGAAAAAGACCTGAATAAGGTACTAGAAAATATCCTGCACATTTTAATGGAACTCACCGGCGGCACCGAAGCCATAATTTTCACCTTGTCACCCAAAGGTGAACCCGAAGCCGTTATCGCTTCAGGAGTAAAAGACGCAAAATCAAAATTCAGCGATACGGTTATCCAGGG